>NZ_JBLKKY010000051.1:0-30933 GCF_059438195.1 Paraconexibacter sp. | reverse complement strand
CCCGCCCGCCGGTGCGCGACGCGGCGAAGGGCCCGTCCCCGCTGCGCCGCTCGCGGGCACGCCGCCCGTCGCGCCCTCGGGGCAGGAGGCGCCTCCCGCCGTCCCCTCCTCGGCGGGCGCTCCGCTCGAGGCCGCTCCTCTCCCGCCGCCGCGATCGCCGTCGCCGGTCGCCCCCGCGCCGGCCTCGCAGCAGGACCCGCCGCCCGCCCCGCCGCCGTGAGCGTCGTCGTCGCCGTGGCCCGCCGGGTCCCTCGCTGCCGGCGAGGGATCTGCGAGGCTCGCGTCATGCCGATCGAGCCCGGAGTCGCCCACGTCCACGTCGACCTCGACGACCCGCCGCACGAGCGGTTCGTCCGGATCCGTCGCGACCTCGGCGTCACGACCTTCGGCCTCAACCTCATGACGCTCGCGCCGGGCGAGCGCAGCCGGATCCACCGGCACGGCCGCCAGGAGGAGGTCTATCTCGTCCTCTCCGGCACCCTCGATCTCCTCGTCGAGGGCGAGACGCGCGAGTACACCCGCGGCGACCTCGTCCGCGTCGGCCCGGAGGTCCGCCGTCAGCTCGTCAACCGCGGTCCCGAGCGCCTCGTCCTCGTCGCGCTCGGCGGCTCCGCCGAGCACGACGGTCGCGACGGCGAGGCGTTCCCGTCGTGGGAGTCGACGGAGCACGCGAGCCCGGCCGACGTGCCGCTGCCCGACGACCTCAGCGCCGACGAGCTGCGCTGACCCGCCGCGCGAGCCGGACCGGGGTCCCCCCGGGGCGGACCGCCTCGAGCGACAGGCGGTAGGAGGCGCCCGGCGCGAGCCGCGCGCCGGAGCGCAGGCGCAGCCCGACGCGGCGAGACCCCGGCAGGCGCGTGCGGGTGCCGGTCGCGAGGACGCGCCCGCCCGCGCGGTCGAGGAGCCGCACGCGGACGTCCTCGAGCGTCCCGCGCGAGCCGACCCGCACGACCGCGCGACGCCGGCGGTTCGCCGTGACCGCCGTCGTCCGCAGCGCGCCGAGCGCCACGCCGCCCGCCGCGCGGCGGTCGCGTGCCGGTCCGCCGCAGGCCAGGTCGAGCACGGCGACCTCTCCGCGTGCGACGACGACCGGCTCGCGCTGGCGGACCTCGCCGCCCTCGAGGCACTCGAGGACGTAGCGCTCGCGTCGCCCGGCCGCGGCGGCCCGCGGGCGCGTCGAGGGGTTCACCCACCACTCGGCCTCCCCGTCGGCCGGAACGACGGTCTCGAGCCGCAGGCGCTCGTCGACGCGCCGTCCGCCGGCCGCGCTCGTCGCGAAGCGCTTCGCGAGCCGGAGCCGACGGCCCGGCGGAGCGGCGATCTCGAGCCGGCCGACCTGCTCGGGGTCGCGGGCGGCCTCGGCGGCGAGGAGCATCGCCTCGCGGACGCCTCGGCCCGCCGCCCCGCCGCTGCCGAGGTACTCCTCGACGACGTGGCGGCGGTGGTCCCCGTGGAACGTCCCGCCCGCGGGGCCGAGCTCGACGGTGAAGCCGAACGCGCCGGTCGCGTCGTACGCCCACTCGTCGGTCGTCCCGGTCGTCGGGTAGAGCTCCCAGCCGCGACGGCTGCGATGCCCGGCGGCGTCGGCCATCGCGTCGCCGAGCGCGCGCAGCGCCTCCTCGTCGGGCACGGGCTCGTCGCCCTCGACGCCCGGCGGCCGCAGGACGAGCCCGCCGACGTTGTGCATCGCCAGGACGACGGTCGGGCCCTCTCGCGCGACGAGGTCGCGGATCGCGCGGGACTCGGGCTCGGAGAACGGCGCGTCGCCGCGGTAGGTCTCGGTCGTCGGATCGCCCGACGACCCGGGCCCGCCCCAGCCCGCCGAGTAGTTGCGGTTGAGGTCGACGCCCGCCGCGAACGAGCACGGGACGTCACCCGGCGCGGAGCCGACCGGGTTGCAGTTCTTGCGCTTGAAGGCGAGGCTCACGCCGGCGATCCCGGAGGCGGCGGTCTCGAGGGGCTGGAGCGCCGTCGCGCCGTCCGGCGAGGCGGACGGGGCTCCGCGCGAGACGACGAAGCCGTCGGGGTTCGCGACCGGCACGAGCAGGACGCGCACCTTCTCGAGGAGGCGGCGCACGCGCGCGTCGCCGGCGGCGGCGGACCGCACGAGGTCCCACGCGAGCTCGGTGACGACCTCGCCGGACGGCCACTCGCGAGCGTGGTGGAGACCGGCGATGAGGACGGACGGGCGTCCGTCGGCGCGCGCGCCGACGTCCCGCGCGACCTCGAGCAAGGTGATCTCCCGGCCCTCGATGCTCCTCTCGCCGAGAGCGCGCGCCCGCGCGAGACCAGGGTGCCTCTCGGCGATCGCCTTCAGCTCGCGCTGGTGGTCGTCGAGCGCGCGGTAGGTCGTGCGGCCGGAGGGAAGGGCCGACGCGGCGGCACGAGCGCCCGCGGGGGCCTCCCGCGCCGTCAGCGGCGGGACGAGCGTCCGCGTGCGCAGGTCGGCGTCGCGCAGCCGGGTGAGCGCAGCAGCGCTCATGACGGCGCGGGGGGAGCCGTCGTCGCCCCGCCGTCCGTGCCCGGCATCCGTCGCCCCGAGCCGATGGCCGGCGCTGTCGCCGGGGAGCGGGAGGTCGGCGAGCGCGACCCTGCGGCGGCGCGGCGGCCGGTCGAGATCGACGCGGGCGAGGTCGAGGTCGAGGACGGCGCCGGGGGCGCGGCCGGTGCGCCGGCAGGCCTGGATCTCGAGCGTCGTCCCGCGCCGGACGTGCGCCGTCGCCAGCTCACGCGGACCGGTGCCCGCCGAGGCGGACACGAGGGCGCCGGTCGCGGACTCGAAGAGCGCGAGGTCCCAGTCGCCCGCGCGTCCGGCGAGCCGGGCGCGGAGGATGCCGTCGGCACGCGCCGTCCACTCGCGCCGGGCGACGCCGGGGCCGCCGAGGACGCCGCGAGCGCAGTCGCCGGGGACGGCGGACGCGGTCGAGAGGGCGATGCGCGCCGTCCCCGCGTCGGCGGCGGCGGGCAGGGCGAGGAGCGCGACGGTCGTCGCGGCGAGCATCGTCCACCGCGGGCCGCGCATCCGCGGATGGTCGCGGACGACGGGCCGATCCGTCAACGCGGGGGGAGACGTCACGCCGCGCGGGGGTGCGAGGATCCCGCGGTGGCCGTCGCCCTCGCGCTCTTCACCTCGGTCGCCTACGGGGTCTCGAACTACGTCGGGCCGAGGCTCGCGCGGGGCGCGTCGATCGTGCTCCTCCTCCTCGTCGGCCAGTCGTGCGCGCTCGTGCTCGCGGGGGTCGTCGTCGCCGGCCGCGGGGCTCCCGCACCGGACCTCGAGGCCCTCGGGTTCGCGCTCCTCGCGGGGCTCGGCAACGCGGGTGGGCTCATCCTCGTCTACCGGGCCGCGGCGATCGGCCCGCTCAGCGTCGTCATGCCGCTCGGCGCGCTGGGGGCGGCGATCCCCGTCATCGCCGGAGCGGCGAGCGGGGAGTCGGTCGGCGCCGCCAAGATCGCCGGGATCCTCCTCGCGCTCGGCGGCGTCATGCTCGTCGCGCGCCGCCAGGTCCCGGCGACGCCGGCGCCGCTGCCGGCCGTCGGCGGGGTCGGCGGGATGACGCGGGCGGAGCCGCCCCGCCACCGGGAGGAGGACCGCCGCCGCGCGGTCGCGCTCGCGCTCGTCTCCGCCGCGTTCTTCGGCGTCTTCCTCGCGGCGATGGGGCCCGCCGCCGACGGGGACGCCGGGTGGGCCGTCCTCGTGAGCCGCATGAGCCTCGTGTCCGTGCTCCTCGCGTTCGCGCTGCACGAGCGGGCCCTGCGGGACGCGCCGGTGCGGCGGCTGCCCGTCCTCGCGATCCCCGGGCTCCTCCTCTTCGCGGGCACGCTCGCCTACGCCGCCGCGACGCGCGAGGGCGACCTCGGAGTCGTGAGCGTCGTCGGGTCGCTCTTCCCCGTCGTCACCGTCGCGCTGGCCGTCGCGCTCGACCGGGAGCGGCTCAGCGCCTCGCAGGCGGCGGGAGCGATCGGCGTCCTCGTCGGCATCGTGCTTCTCAGCTCGCGGTGACCGTGGCACCATGACGCCCATGGATTGGGGGGACGGGGTCTACGAGCTCACCGCCGAGGCGCTCGCACCCGCGACGGAGATCGCCGTCGAGGCCCTCGCCGTCGAGCGCGGCGAGGCGATCGCGGACATCGCCTGCGGGACGGGGAACGCGGGCCTCGCCGCGGCGCGCGCGGGTGCGCGGGTCGTCGGCATCGACCCGGCCGAGCGGCTCATCGGCGTCGCGAACGCCCGAGCGAGCGACGAGAGCCTCGACGCGCGCTTCCTCGTCGGCGACGGCGCGGCTCTTCCGCTCCCCGACGAGTCGGTGGACGCCGCGATCTCGGTCTTCGGCGTCATCTTCGTGCCCGACGGGCGCGACGCCGTCGACGAGCTCGTCCGCATCACGCACCCCGGCGGCCGGATCGTCGTCACGTCGTGGACCGCCGACGGCGCCATCGCGGCGATCGGGCGCATGGCCCGCGAGGTGCTCCTCGGCACCGTCCCGCGGCCCGCCCTCGACTGGAGCGACCCGGGTGAGATCCGGGCGGCCTTCGCCGAGCACGACGCGGTCGTGGAGGTCGAGGAGCACGAGCTCGCGTTCACGGGCACGAGCCCCGAGGCCTGGTTCACCGAGCAGGAGCGCCACCACCCGGTGTGGCGGGAGGCCAAGCGGGCCCTCGATCCCCGCCCAGGCGAGTGGGAGACGCTGCGGGAGCGGTCGATCGCGACGCTCATCGAGGAGAACGAGAGCCCGACCGGCCTGCGTCTCACGAGTCGCTACCTGCTCGTCCACGCGACGCTGCCGGACTGAGTCGGGGTCGGCGGGTCGGGACCGGGCGCCGCGGGTCCGCGTACCCTCCGGCGACCATGCCGCACGCCCTCAGGCCGCTCTTCGACCGGATCGTCATCAAGGAGCTCGAACCCGACCGTCTGCGCCAGTCCGGTCTCCTCGTCCCTCCTGGGACGAACGAGCCGCCGCCCCAGCACGGCATCGTGCTCGACGTGGGTCCGGGACTCGACTGGTGGGCCTCCGCCGGGGTCCAGATGCCGGTCGCGCCGGGCGACCACGTCGTGTTCCCCGCCTCGGCGGGCGTCTGGGTCGAGGTCGACGAGGAGCGCCTGCTCGTCTGCCGCGTCGGCGAGATCCTCGGCGTGCTCGACGCCGTGGACCGGTCGCCCGCGATCCCCGAGCCGCCCGACGGCCTCTGACCCACCGGTCATCCCGGCCGGCGGCCCGCCCGGATTCCGGGCATGCAGCTCCCCGCCCCGCCCGCCGACCCCGACGGCGCGCTCGCCTGGGTCCGCGACCACCTCGCCGACCTCACGGCCGAGGGCGATGCGACGGCGATCGCCGCGTCGCCTGCCTTCCGCGGAGGGCAGGCGGCGGCGGACGCGGCGCTCGAGGCGTTCGACGTCACCGGCTACGCCGCGCGGCGCAGCGAGGTGCTCCCGCCCGAGCGGCGCGGCGCGAGCGCGCTGTCCCCGTACATCCGTCACGGTCTGCTGCCGCTGCGCCGGGTCTGGGAGCACGTCGACGGCGGCCCCGCCCGTGACGCCCGCAAGTACCGCGACGAGCTGCTGTGGCAGGAGCACGCGCGACACGTGTACGCGCGGGTGGGCGACGAGACGCGACGCGCGCTGCGGTACGAGGTGCCCGCCCCCGACCCCGTGGGCGCTCGCCGGTTCGCCGGCGAGGCGTGGCCGCGCGAGATGGCGTGCGTCGATGCGACGGTCGGCGAGCTCGAGCGCGACGGGTGGATCGTCAACCAGACGCGGATGTGGCTCGCCTCTCAGTGGACGGTCCGCGCGGGGTGGGGCTGGCGCGACGGCGAGGACCGCTTCTTCACCCATCTGCTCGACGGCTCGCGGGCGGCGAACCGGCTCGGCTGGCAGTGGACGGTCGGCACGGGGACCGGGAAGCCGTACGGGTTCAGCCGGTGGCAGGTCCGCAAGCGCGCTCCCGCCCTCTGCGACGGCTGCGCCCTGCGCGACGACTGCCCGATCGAGGACCGGGCCGACGTCGCCGGCGGCGCCGCGCGGCCCGACCCCCCGGCGGGGCTGCGGTCCGATCCCGACCCGCGCTCGACCGCCGGGCCGCCGGAGGTCGAGCGGGTCTCGGGCGCGGACGGACCCGAGGTCGTCTGGCTCACCGCCGAGTCGCTCGGCGACGCCGACCCCGCGCTCGCCTCGCGGCGGTCGCTGCCCGCGGTGTTCGTCCTGGACGAGGCGCTGCTGCGTCGCTGGAGGCTCTCGGGCAAGCGGCTCGTCTTCCTCGCCGAGACGCTCGGATCGCTCGCGGAGCGCCGCGAGGTCGAGGTGCATCGCGGCGACCCGGTCGAGGTCCTGCGTGGTCGCGCGGTCGCGGCGACGGCGGCGCCCGTCCCCGGCTGGCGGCGGCGCGCCGAGGCGATCGGCGTCGCCGAGCGCCACCCGTGGCCGTGGCTCGTGCCGCCGCACGGCGGGCGGGCGGGGAGCTTCAGCGCGTGGCGGCGGGCCGCGCGGACGTGAGACTTCCTAGGCTTGGGGCCGATGGCACGGATCCTCATGGTCTGCCTCGGGAACATCTGCCGGTCGCCGACGGCCGAGGCCGTCATGGTGCGCCTGCTCGAGGAGGAGGGGCTGGCCGACGTCGTCGAGGTCGACGGCGCCGGGACCGGCGGCTGGCACGTCGGCTCCCCGCCGGACGAGCGCAGCGCGGCGGCCGCCGCGGCGCGCGGGATCACCCTGCGCGGGACGGCGCGCCAGGTGGCGGCGCACGACTTCGCGCGGTTCGACCTCATCGTGGCGATGGATTCCTCGAACCGCCGGGAGCTCCTCGCGCGTGCGCCGGACGACGAGGCGCGGGAGCGGGTGCTGCTCCTCCGCGAGCTCGACCCCGACGCCGTGACCGACGGCGACCTCGACGTCCCCGACCCCTACTACGGCGGGCCGAGCGGCTTCGAGGACGTCCTCGACCTCGTCGAGCGCGGGTGCCGCGGCCTGCTCGACGAGATGCGCCGGCGCGGGCTCGTGTGAGCGCGCTCGCGAACGCCGTCGGCGCGGCGCTGGGCCGCGAGGTGAGCGGCGCCCGACCGGTGGCGGGCGGGTCGCTCAACGACGCCTGGCGGATGGAGACCGCGGACGGTCCCGTCTTCGTGAAGACGGCGGCCGACGCCGAGGAGGGCGTCTACGCGACCGAGGCGGACGGGCTCGCCTGGCTCGCCGACGCGCGGTCGGGGCTCGGCGTCCCCGCGGTGCTCGCCGTCCGCGACGGCGACGAGCCGCCGAGGTTCCTCGTGCTCGAGTGGGTCGAGCCCGGCGACGGACGGCTCGACGAGGAGACGCTCGGGCGCGGGCTCGCAGCGCTGCACGGCGCGGGCGCGCCGGCGCACGGCGGAGCGGGGACGCTGCGGATCGGGCCGATCACGCTCGACGATCCCGCCGCCGAGGACTGGCCGTCCTGCTACGCCGACGCGCGACTGCGCCCCGTCCTGCGGATGGCGGTCGACCGGGGCGCGATGGACCCCTCCGGCGCCGAGGCCGTCGAGCGGGTCTGCGCGCGGGTCGGCGAGCTCGCGGGGCCGGCCGAGCCGCCCGCCCGCCTCCACGGCGATCTCTGGGCGGGGAACGTGATGACCGGAACGGGCGGGGAGCCGTGGATCGTCGACCCGGCGGCCTACGGCGGGCACCGCGAGGTCGACCTCGCGATGCTGCGCCTCTTCGGCGCCCCGTCGCGGCGGTGCTTCGACGCCTACGACGAGGCGTTCCCGCTCGCCGAGGGCTGGGAGGAGCGCGAGGAGCTGTGGCAGCTCTTCCCCCTCCTCGTCCACGCGGCGCTCTTCGGGGGCGGCTACGGCGCGCGGGCGGCCACGGTCGCCCGCCGCTACGCGTGACGAACGTCGATCTGCACCCCCGGCGGGGTCGAACGTCGATCGTCACCCCCGTGAGGGGGTGCAGATCGACGTTCGAGCGGCTCGGGGTGCAGATCGACGTTCGAGGCACCGCCGGTGCGCCAGCGGGCTCTGCGACGATCACGCGCATGGACCTCGGCGAGCTGCGGCGCTCCTACCGGCGCGCGACCCTCGACCCGCGCGACGTCGCGCCGGACCCGATCGTCCAGTTCGACCTCTGGTTCTCGGAGGCGAGCGCGGCGGTCGACCGGCACGAGGTGAACGCCATGACGCTCGCGACGGCCGACGCCGACGGGGCGCCGTCGGCGCGGGTCGTCCTCCTCAAGGGGTACGACCAGCGCGGGTTCGTCTTCTACACGAACCGCGAGAGCCGCAAGGGCCGCGAGCTCGCCGCGAACCCGCGCGCCGCGCTCGTCCTGCACTGGCATCCGCTGGAGCGCCAGGTCCGCATCCTCGGCGACGTCGCCGAAGTCGACGCCGAGGAGGTCGACGCCTACCACCGCTCGCGGCCCGCCGGCAGCCGCCGCGGCGCCTGGGCCTCGACGCAGTCCGCGCCGATCCCCGACCGCGCGGCGCTCGAGACGCGCTTCGCCGCGCAGGCCGACCGGTTCCCCGACGACGACGACATCCCCGTCCCGCCGTTCTGGACCGGCTACCGCGTCGCGCCGCGCGAGATCGAGTTCTGGCAGGGGCGGGACGACCGCCTCCACGACCGCGTCCTGTACGCGCGCAGCGACGCCGGCGCGTGGACGATCACGCGGCTTCAGCCCTGACGGACCTCCGCCGCGGCCGGCATCGGCTCGACCGCGCGCTCGGCGCGTCGTCCTCCCGCCGTCTCCACGGCCGCCTCCGGCGTCCAGCCGGGCCCGCGCAGCATGTAGCCGAAGCGCTCCCGCCACGTCCTCGCGTCGCGGACGTCGCGCCAGATCGCCAGCCACTCGTGCGTCGCGACGCGCACCGGGTTGTAGGTCCCGATGTTCGTCGTGAGCCCGAAGCGGACCCGCTCGCCCTCGGGCTCGAAGGTCCCGAAGAGCCGGTCCCAGACGATGAGGATCCCGCCGTAGTTCTTGTCGAGGTACTGGTCCTGCGACCCGTGGTGCACGCGGTGGTGCGACGGCGTGTTGAAGATCGCCTCGATCGGCGCCGAGAGCTTCCCGATCCGCTCGGTGTGGAGCCCGAACTGGTAGATGAGCGACACCGCCTGGGCGCCGAGGATCATCACCGGCGAGAACCCGAGGAGAGCGAGCGGCAGCCAGAACGGCAGCGCCGTCATCGGCACCCACGGCTGGCGGAGCGCCGTCGAGAGGTTGTAGTGCTCGCTCGAGTGGTGCACGACGTGCGACGCCCACGCGATCCGCACGCGGTGCCCGACCCGGTGGTACCAGTAGAAGGCGAAGTCGTCGGCGAGGAACAGGAGGACGTACGTCCACCACATGTCCGCGGGCATCCGCAGCGGCGTGAGCTCGTAGAGACCGAGGTAGCAGGCGACGACGACGAGCTTCCAGCCGACGTTGATGCCGACGTTGCCGAGCCCCATCGTGAGAGACGTCGCGGTGTCGCGCGGCTCGTAGCCGAGGGGGCGTCGGGCGGCCTCGTCCTCCTCGCGGTGGTGCGCGCCGAGGAGGTGGAACGACGCCGCCTCGATCGCGAGGAGGATGACGAAGAACGGGATCGCGTAGGTGAGGATCTCGCTCATCGCGCGGTCTCCTCGACGGTCGTGAGGAGCGCGCGGGCGGCGAGCTCGGCGGCCGGCGCGTCACGACGGCGGACCGCGTCGACGAGGTCGGCGTGCCCGGCGTCGTCGGCGAGCTCGTCGGCGAGGAGGGCGAGCGCCGGCGCGCCGGTCGCGTCGACCCCGGCGACGAGGCTGTTGAAGGCGAGCCGGTAGGCGAGGTTGCCGGCGCCGTCGACGAGCACCGACCACAGCTCGGCGTAGGCGTCCTCGCGCGCACCGAGGTCGGAGGGGTCGGCCTCGCGCACCGCGGCGAGGCGGACGGGGAGCGCGGCGAGGAGCGCGTCGCCCGCGCGCTCGGCGCAGCGGCCGGCGACGTCCACGCCGATGCAGGCGCGCATCTCGAGCACGGCCGGGAGGACGGCGGCCGCGGCGGGCTCCCCGCCCGACGCGACGTCGGTGAGGAGGTCGAGCCCACCGGTGCGACGCCAGTCGCGCACGCGCGTCGCCCCGCCGTGGCTCACCTCGACGAGCCCCGCCTGCTGGAGGCGCTTCACCGCCTCGCGGACGGCGTGCCGGTTGACGCCGTGGGACCCGGCGAGCCCGCGCTCGCCGGGGAGCGCGTCGCCGGGTGCGAGCGTGCCGTCGAGGATCTCCCGGCGCAGGGTCGAGAAGAGCGTCGCCGAGACGGGCTCGCGCATACTGGTTGGACCAGTCATCGCAAGTGGTTGTACCAGTGGGCGGGGGTGGGGTCAACTGCTCACGCCCGTGCGAGCCGCTCCGCGAGGATCGCCGCCGCGGCGGCGACGTTGAGCGACTCGAAGCCGGGGCAAGGGATGGACACCCGCATGTCGCAGGCCGCGATGTCCGCCGCCGCCAGTCCGTCGCGTTCCCCGCCGAGCACGACGCACGCCCCCGGCGGAACGTCGTCGGGGGCGACGCCGTCGCGGGCGACCGCGGCCACGAGCGGCGGGCGCTCGTCCGCGGCTGCCCGCAGGAGCGCGTCGACGTCCGCGCCGGCGCGCACGACGCCGGGGGCGAAGGTCGACCCGGCCGCGGCACGCAGCGCGCGCCGGGCGAAGGGGTCCGCGCAGTCGTCGTCGAGGAGGACGGCGGGCAGCCCGAGCGCGACCGCGGTCCGGACGATCGTGCCGACGTTGCCCTCGTCGCGCACGCCGCGCAGGACGAGCGACCGCGCGGGCGGGGCGCCGCTCGACGGCGCCGCCGCCGGGACGCGGACGAGCGCGACGACGTCCGCGGCCTGGCCGAGCGCGCCGAGCGCCCGCAGCGCGTCCTCACCGGTCGGGATCAGCGGCGCGCCTCCGAAGGGGACGCCGCGCTCGAGGACCTCCTCCGAGGCGAGGACGAGCGCGACGTCGGCGCCGAGGCCGAGCGCCTCGCGGACGACGTCCTCGCCGTCGACGGCGACGATCCGCGTGCCTCCAGGGCCGGGCCGTCGGGGTGCCCTGAGCAGCTCCGCCGCGAGCCGCACCCTCGGATCGCGCGCGCCAGCGGCGGGCCGCGGCGCGGCCTCCTCCTCGAGGGCGGCGCGGAAGGCGAGCGCCGCGACGGTATCGGCCCCCTGCTCCCGCACTCGCTCCTGGAGCCCCCGGTCGGACGTCGCGACGGCGAGTGCGCCGGGCTCGTCGTGCGCCGCGACGCGACGCACGATCTCGTCGTCCGCCGCGTCCCGGCCGCCCGGGGCGAAGGCGACCTCGCACAGGACGGCCTGCGCGCCGAGGTCGCGAGGCCGGCCGTCGAGGACGACTGTCGCCGGGGTCCCCGTCCGCAGGCACCACCGGTCGACGGCGGCGACGAGGCGCGCCATCGCGCAGGTGCGGTCCCGCCACCAGCCGTCGGGGCGGCTGCCGATGACGTTCATCCCGTCGACGAGGTGGCGACGCACGGGCCGGATTCTCGCGTGCCCGCATAGGCTGCCGGGACATGACGAGGACCCTGCGGTTCGAGCCGCACTTCCACGAGCGGGTCTGGGGCGGCCGTCGCCTCGCGTCGGTCTACGGCAAGCCCCTGCCCGAGGGGGTGTTCGGCGAGTCGTGGGAGATCGTCGACCGGCCCGGGGAGGAGAGCGTCGTCGCCGGGGGACCGTTCGCGGGGCGGACGCTCGGGGACCTCTGGCGCGGGCCGGAGCGCGAGCGCGTCTTCGGTCGGCGGTCCGTGGACGCCGGCGAGCGCTTCCCGCTCCTCGTCAAGCTCCTCGACTGCGTCGAGACGCTCAGCGTGCAGGTCCACCCGCCGGCGCGGGTCGCCGCCGAGCTGGGGGGCGAGCCGAAGACCGAGATGTGGGTCGTCGTGCAGGCCGATCCGGGCGCGCATCTCTTCGCCGGTCTGCGCGAGGGCGTCACCCGGGCGGCGTTCACAGAGGCGCTCGAGGCGGGGGAGGACGTGAGCGAGATGCTCCACCGCCTCGACGTCGAGGCCGGCGACGTCATGTTCCTCCCGTCGGGCCGGGTCCACGCGATCGGCGGCGGCAGCCTCATCGTCGAGATCCAGCAGAGCTCCGACACGACCTACCGCGTCTTCGACTTCAACCGCCCGGGCCTCGACGGCCGCCCGCGCGAGCTCCACGTCGAGGAGTCGATGCGCTCGATCGACTGGGACGACGTCGAGCCCGGGCTCGTCGAGCCGCGGGGCGAGACGCTCGTGGACGGCGACCACTTCGTCGTCGAGCGGTGGGCGATCGAGGAGCCGCGCCGGGCGACGGACGAGGGGGAGTGCGCGATCGTCGTCCCGCTCGACCACCCGGCGCGTGTCGGCGACGAGCCGCTCGCGCCCGGTGAGTTCGCGCTCGTCCCGGCCGACGCCGAGGACCCGACGCTCGCGCCGGAAGAGGACGCCCGGCCGACGGTCCTCCGCATCACCCTCCCCCGCTGAGGGCCGAACCGGATTCCTGCGGCGCCATGGCGCCGCAGGAATCCGGTTCGGCCGCTGGTCAGGGCTCGGCGATGACGTCGAGGTGCCAGGGGGCGGCCCGCTTCGCCGGCGCGGCGAGCTCCACGTCGTGGCCCGCCTTGCTGACGAGCGTCGCGAGGGCCTCGGGGTCCTTGGGGTCGGACCGAGCCTGGGCGACGAGCCGCGCGACCTCGCCGCGCGTCGCCTTCGCCATGTGGCTGATCGGCTTGCGGTCGGGCGTGAAGGCGCGGACGGCGACGACCGTCGCCTCCTTCGGCTTCCAGGCCGCCGCGTAGCCGCCGGACCGCAGGTCGACGACGAGGCCCTCGTCGGGCAGCGACTCGGCGAGCGCCGGGCGCCACACCGCGGCGAGGCCCTTGCGCAGCGAGGGGAGGGTCGCGCCGATCGAGAGCCGGTAGGCGGGGATGCGGTCCTCGATCCGCACGACGCCCCACAGCGCGCTCTGGACGAGGATCCGCTCCGCGGCCCGCTCACGGGCGCGCGGGGTGAGCGAGGCGAGGTCGAGCCGCTGGTAGAGGACGCCGGTGTACACCTCGGCGGCGGGAGCGGCGGGCGCCTCGCGCAGGTGCGCGTCGCGCTCGACCTCACCCGCCTGCTTCTCGGAGAGCCCCAGGTTCTCGAGCGCGCGCTTGCGGGACCCCCGCGCGAGCCTCTCGAGCGCCCCGAGGACGCGCTCGCGCGTCGGCCCGAGCGCGTCGGCGTGGACGAGGGAGGAGAGGTCGACGGGGTCGCCGCCGGCGGGCGCGGTCTTCCCCTCGGAGGGCGGCAGCAGGACGAGCACGGCGCAGGAGGCTAGCCACCCCGGGCCGAACCGGATTCCTGCGTTCACATGGCCACGGAGGAATCCGGTTCGGCGGTAGGTGTGCTGATCCTCACCCCTGGACGCCGGTGCCCGCCGGGCAGCTGACGCCCGTCCCGCCGAGGCCGCAGTAGCCGCCCGGGTTCTTCGCGAGGTACTGCTGGTGCTCCGGCTCCGCGTAGTAGAACGGCTGGGCCTCGCGGATCTCGGTCGTGATGTCCGCGTCGCGCCCCGCCGCTCGCAGCGCTGCCTGGTAGCGGTCGCGCGACGCCGTCGCCGCCTCGAGCTGGGCCTCGTCGGTCGCGTAGACCGCCGAGCGGTACTGGGTCCCGACGTCGTTGCCCTGGCGCATGCCCTGCGTGGGGTCGTGGCCCTCCCAGAAGACGCGCAGGATCTCCTCGTCGGAGACGCGACGGGGGTCGTAGACGACGCGGACGACCTCGGTGTGACCGGTCTTGCCGGAGCACACCTCGTGGTAGGTCGGGTTCCGCGTGTGCCCGCCGGCGTAGCCGACGGCCGTGGTGATGACCCCGTCGGTCTGCCAGTACATCCGCTCGGCGCCCCAGAAGCACCCCATGCCGACGACGATCTCGCGGCTGCCCTCGGGGAACGGCGGCTGCAGCGGCGCCCCGTTCGCCTCGTGCGCCGGCGGGACGGGCATGGTGGTGTCGCGTCCCGGCAGCGCCTCCTCGGCGCTCGGGACGGTGAGCGGCTTGCGCGAGAAGAGCATGCCTCCGACCTTACTCCTGCGCAGGGCGCGTGAACGCTATGCCCGCCCGTGCGGCGCCTCCAGGTCGAGCTCCGGCCCGACGGGGACGATCCCCGAGGGGTTGATGCTCGTGTGCGTCACGTAGTAGTGGCGCTTGATGTGGTCGAGGTCGACGGTCTCGGCGACGCCGGGCGTCTGGTAGAGGTCGCGCAGGTAGCCGGAGAGGTGCGGGTAGTCGGCGATGCGGCGGATGTTGCACTTGAAGTGGCCGACGTAGACGGCGTCGAAGCGCACGAGGGTCGTGAAGAGCCGCCAGTCGGAGAGCGTCTGGCGGTCCCCGAGGAGGAAGCGGCGGTCCGCGAGCCGGGCGTCGAGCCGGTCGAGCGCGTCGAAGAGCGGGACGACGGCCTCCTCGTAGGCCGACTGGGTCGAGGCGAAGCCGGCCTTGTAGACGCCGTTGTTCACGCTGTCGTAGATGTCGGCGTCGAGCTCGGCCCGCTCGGCCTCGAGCTCCCGCGGGGCGAGATCGAGGTCGGGGTTCGTCGCGACGGCGTCGAACTCGCGGGCGAGGTCGACGATGACGTCGGCGGACTCGTTGTTGACGATGCGGCTGGTCTCCGTGTCCCACAGCACGGGGACGGTGATGCGGCCGTCGAAGGACGGGTCGCTGGCGGCGTAGGCCTCCGACAGGAGGTCCCATCCGTGGAGGGGATCGCCCGTCGTGCGGTCGTCGACGTCGCGGAACGCCCAGCCTTCGTCGTCGTCGCGGACGGGGTCGACGACGCTCATCGGGATCGCGTCCTCGAGGCCCTTGAGCGATCGGACGATGATCGTGCGGTGCGCCCACGGGCAGGCGTAGGACACGTAGAGGTGGTAGCGCCCGGCCGTCGCCGGGTATCCCGACGAGCCGTCCGCGGTGATGCGGTCGCGGAAGCGGCTCTCCTGGCGGACGAAGCGCCCGCCCTCGTCGGTCTCCTTGGGGACCTGGGCGGTGGGGGTGGTCGACACGACGGCTCCTCGAGACGGGAAAGAAACTAGTTGCGAGCGCAACTATCATAGCAGTCCCGCACATCCGTCCGGTCGGGGACGCGAGGACCGGGGTCGCACGGCGCCGTCGGCCGCCTGCGCCGATACGCTCGGAGGGCCTGTCGCCGCGCAGGTCGCCGCCCCGCAGAACGACACCGGAGCCCCGATGCCCAAGCCGGTCCGCGCCGTGACCGCAGCCCTCGCCTGTCTCGCCCTCGCCGCCCCGCTCGCCGGGTGCGGAGAGGACAACGACGCCGCGAACGACTACGTCGAGGCGGTGAACGCCGCCCAGACCGACTTCGCCGACACCTTCGACGCCCTCCAGCAGCAGATCACGACGCGCAGCACCCCCGAGGAGGACGCCGAGACGCTCGGCCGCTTCGAGGGCGCGATCGACGACGTCGTCGCCGAGCTGCGGGCCGTGGAGGCGCCGTCGGAGGTCGAGGAGCTCCACGCCGAGCTCGTCACGGCCATCGCCGAGTACGGCGACACGATCGAGGCGGCACGCGAGGAGTTCTCCTCCGACGACCCGTCCGAGATCCTCGCCGCGCGGACGCAGCTCTCGACCGACGTCGCGGAGACGAGCGCCCGCATCAACCGGGCGATCGAGGCGATCAACACCGAGCTGCGCGACTGACGGCCGCGAGCTACCCGCCGGAGGCGAGCGCGAGCTCGCCGACGCGGCGGCTCATGTCGACGGCCGCGAGGAACTCGTCCCACGGCCGGGCGAGACCCGCGAGGGCGTCGGCGAGCCGCGCGAGATCGGCCCAGCCCCGCGCCTCCTCGGCCCGCCAGTCGACCACCACGGGCGCCCACACCGCGGTGCGCGCGGCGGCGAGCGTTCGGACGCCCTCGATGACGTCCGCCGCGCGGCCGTGGAGGGGCGGGTAGGCAGGGAGGTAGACGGCGTCGCCGCGCCACAGCGGCGTGCGGTGGAAGCCGACGTGCTCGATGGTGCCGGGTCCGCCCGTGACGACGTCCCAGCGCTCGGCGATCGGGGCGTACTGCGAGCGCTCGAAGCGATCGTCGGGCGCGACGAAGACGTCGGCGTGCAGCGCCTCCTCGCGCATGATCGCCTGGGCCTGGTCGAGGCGCGCGGCGGTCTCCCGGCGGCCGAGGCCGACGAGCTCGGACCGGCGGGCCGGGTCGGCGTGGCGCGTGCGGCGGTCGAGGCCGCACACCCCGAAGGCGACGCCGTCGCGGCGTGCCTCCGCGAGCATCTCGCGCTCCTCGTCGGAGTGGGGTCGCCACTCGCTCTCCCCGGGGTCGTCCGGGGCGCGGGCGACGAGCGGCGTCACCGCGAGGAGGTACGGCACCTCCGCCTCCCGCAGGATCTCGTGGACGCGGCGGTAGCCGGCGACGACGGCGGGCGAGCCGTCTCCGCCGTCGTGGGGGAAGCCGTCGATGCGGACGAGGAACCGCGGAGGGCCGTCCGCGAGCGGGCCGAGCACGGCCGCGCGCGCCGCGGCGAGAGGCGCGACGACGTCGTCCTCGTAGCCGAGCCGGCCGCGGTGCATCTGGCGACGCTGGAGGCGCCGGCTGAACCGCGACGGGAACGGCTTCTCCGCGACCGCCTCGGCGACGTCGCGCCGGTCGAGGTCCTCGGGCCGGATCGCCTCGTCGGCGATCTCCTCGGAGAAGAGGAGGCAGGCGCTGCGCCACTCGTCACGCGTCATCTCTTGCTCTCCCCCGTCGCCCGACGCGGCCCGCAGGCTGCCGGCGCGCCGGGTCCGCCGGCACCGCTCGGGGACCCATAAGATCCCAGCGTGTCCCCGTTCTGGATCTGGACCCAGGCTCTCATCGTCGTCTTCGTGCTCGCCGGCATGGTCATCGCGATCACGAAGCTCGCCTGATCCGGTCGAGCAGCCGCGGGCGCCGCGGCGCCTCGGGACGCGGGGGCAGCGGATCCCCGCCGAGGATCGCGGCGGGCACGTCCTGGCCGAGCCAGCCGGCGAGGACGTCGTCCATGCCCGCCTCGGCGAGGACGGGGGCGATGCCCGGAGGGCGTCCCGAGAGGTCATGGGCGTCGCTGGCGACGCTGTGGGCGAGGCCGCGCCGGACGAAGTCGACCGCGAGCTTCTCGACGGGTCGCCCGAACCGGCCGGTGAGCGCCCCCGCCGTCAGGGACGTCCGCATCCCGGCGTCGACGAGGCGGGACAGGAGCGCGCGGTCCTGATGGAAGGCCGGTGAGCGCTCGGGGTGCGCGATGAGGACGCGGTGACCGCGCTCCTGGAGCGCGAGGAGGACCCCCTCGACGCCCTCCGCCCCGGGCGCGAACGGGCACTCGACGAGCAGCCACTCTCCGCCGCCCAGCCGCAGCGCCTCGAGCTCCGCGTCCTCCATGTCGGCGGCGCGCGTGAGCGCGACCTCGCCGCCCGGCAGCACCTCGAGCGGGATGCCCGCGGCGTCGAGCTCGGTCCGGAGCGCGGCGAGCGGCGCCGCGAGACGGTCCGCCGTGTTCTCGGGGTAGTCCCAGCTGATGTGCGGCGTCGCGACGACGGTCGTCGTGCCCGCCTCCACGTGCGCCCGGGCGAGGGCGAGCGCGTCCTCCATCGTCGCGGGGCCGTCGTCGATCCCGGGAAGGAGATGGCAGTGGAGGTCGATCAAGGCCCTCATCGTCGCACAGCTCCTGCGCGATCCACCCGGAAGCGGGCGTCCGGGAGCGCGTCGGATAGGCTCGCGCCATGTTCGACTCCATCGTCGTCGGCACGGACGGATCCGACACCGCACAGAAGGCCGTGGACCGCGCGATCTCCCTCGCCGCGGCGATCGGCGCCCGGCTCGAGATCGTGAGCGCCTACGAGCCGGTCTCCGGGCAGCGCATTCGCGACGAGCAGCAGGAGGCTCCGAGCGACGTCCAGTGGATGATCAATCCGCGAGAAGAGGTCGACGACACGCTCGGCAGCGTCATCGAGGCGGCGAAGGAGGCCGGGGTCGGTGAGACGCGCACGCACGCTCGACAGGGTGATCCGGCCGACGCGATCCTCGACGTCGCCGAGGAGACGCACGCCGATCTCATCGTCGTCGGCAACAAGGGGATGACGGGCGCGAAGCGCTTCCTGCTCGGCAGCGTGCCGAACAAGGTGAGTCACCACGCGCCCTGCAGCGTCCTCATCGTCCGCACGACGTAGCGCCTGCGGCCGCGTCGCGGCGAGCGCAGGCCGCAGCTCACGCAGGCGGGGGAAGGACGGGCCGCGTCGCCGCGGCCGCGTCGAGGAGGCCCGCGCCGAAGCGGTCGGCGGGCCCGATGGGCCGCGCCGTCGCCTTGAGGTGGTCGCGGATCTCGTCGGGCTCGGGTTCGTCACCGAGCACCTCGGAGGCGATGACGAGCGCCGCGGTCGCCGTGACGTGCGGCGCCGCCATCGACGTCCCGCGATAGCTCCCGGGGATGCCGAAGGCGTCACGGTCGCGCCCCTCCAGCGTCACCTGGAAGATGTCGCGGCCCGCCGGCCCGTCGGGGAGGCAGCGCGGATCGGTCTCGTCGGGCGCGTCGTCGCCGCCGCCGGGCGCGACGAGGTCGATGCGGGGGCCGGTGTTCGAGAAGTCCGAGAGGCAGCCGCGCTCGGTCGTCGCGCCGACCGCGACGACGGTCGAGGACCGCGCCGGGAGTGAGACCCGGTCGTCGCCCTCGTTCCCGGCCGCGCCGATGATGAGCGCGCCCTTCCGGCGGGCGTAGCGCAGCGCGGAGAGGATCTGCGGGATCTGCCCGGCGGTGACGTCGCTGCCGAACTCGAGGCTGAGGTTGATGACGCTCGCGCCGCGCCGGGCGGCGAAGCGGATGCCGTCGGCGATGTCGCCCGCGTCGCCCTCGCCGCGGTCGTCGAGGATGCGGACGGGCATGACCCGGGCGCCGTAGGCGAGCCCGGTGAGGCCGACGAGGTTGTTCGTCGCCTCCGCGATCGTCGAGGCGACGTGCGTCCCGTGCCCGTTGCGGTCGTTGGGGTAGGGGTCGCGGTCGACGAAGTCGTAGCCGCGGACGAACGTGCTCTTGCGGAGGTCGGGGGACTTGCGGTCGTCGCCGCGCTCGCGGTAGGCGACCCCGGTGTCGAGGACGGCGACGACGACGCCCTTCCCGCCGCTGCGACCGACGGCACGCAGGTTCGCCCACGCGTCCGGCGCGTTCACCGACCACGGCCCGACGAAGTTCCACTGGACGTTCTGCCAGCCGCCCGCGGTCTTGCCGCGCCCGGGGTCGTTCGGGATGAGCGACGCGATGCGCGCTTTGACGTTCGGCACGGCGTACACGACGCCGTCGCGCCGGCGGACGGCCCGGAGCGCCTTGTCGACGTCCTTCACCTTCACGACGCGGTGCGGAACGTCGCCGCGGACGGTCGCGCGGGCCACGGCGGCAGCGCCGGTCGGCGTCCCGTCGGGCATCTCGCCGACGACGATCTCGCCCGGGACCGTCTCGACGGCAGCGGCGGGCGCGGCCGGGAGGGCGGCGAGGGCGCAGGCCGTCGAGGCGAGAGCGAGGGCGGGGAGGCGTCGGGGAACGTGCGGCATCGGACGGGGCTGGAGCGAGCGCTCTGGACTGTGTCGTCAGATGCGCCCCGCGACCTGAGTCGCGCGCCGTCGGGAATGATGACGCACGGTCCGATGCGAGACGCCGGTGAACATGATCTTTCTGAGGGGATGGGGCTCGCGCTCGACGAGGCCCGTCGTGCCCTTGAACACGACGACGTGCCGATCGGCGCGGTGGTCCTCGCCGCGGACGGCACCGTCCTGGGTACGGGCCACAACGAGCGCGAGCTCGACCAGGACCCCACGGCGCACGCCGAGATCCTCGCGCTGCGGCGTGCCGCCGCGGCCCGCGGGTCCTGGCGCGTGCTCGATGCGACGCTCTACGTGACGCTCGAGCCGTGCGCCATGTGCGCGGGGGCGATCGTCCTCAGCCGGATCCCGCGGGTCGTCTACGGCTGCACCGATCCGAAGGCCGGAGCGGCGGGAAGCGTGCTGGACATCCTCGCCGAGCCGCGCCTCAACCACCGCCCCGAGGTCATCGGCGGCGTCCGCGCCGAGGAGTGCGCCGAGCTTCTGCGCGTCTTCTTCCGCGAGCGGCGCGGGTGAGGAGCGGCCGCGGCGACGCCGGCCGCCCCGCGTGACTGCGGATCCGCCTGGCCGTCCGTCGGGTGAATCCACATTCACCTCGCGGGGCGGGCGGGGGAGGAGTAGCCTCGCGGTGCATGACGCACGTGCGCCTGCTCCTGCGCCGGCTGACGCGGATGGCGCCGGTCGCCGCTCTCCTCGTGACGGCCGCGATCGTCGTCCCGTCGGGCGCCTCGGGCGCCGACATGTCCGAGGTCCGCGCGGAGGCCGTCGAGTGGGCCGAGGACCAGGTGGGTCACCGCGAGGACGGGACGACCAACTGCTCGACGCGGATCAAGAAGTGGCAGCGGGACATGGGCCTCGACGTCCCCCCGTGCCGGCCGTGGTGCGGTGCCTTCGTCCACCAGGCGTTCAAGCGCGCCGGCGTGAAGCTCTCCGCGCGCCTCATCGACCCGCACCGGTCCTATCTCGACGCGGTGAAGCGGCAGCGCGGGCTCAAGCGCATCAAGAAGTCGAGCGTCCGCGAGGGCGACCTCCTCTTCTTCAAGTTCCGCGACGGCATGAAGGCCTCGCACCTCGCGATCGTCCGCGGCAAGCCGAAGAACGGCAAGGCGCGGACCGTCGAGGGCAACGTCTCGCACCGCGCCGTCCTGCGCACGCGCGGGCTCAAGTACGCCGTGCTCGCGGCGCGCGTCGTCGGGGACTGACGCCGGGGCTCAGGCCGGGGCCGGCTCGGCCGCCCCGGGCGACTCCGGCGCGTCGGGCGCGGAGGTCGCGTGGCGTCCCACCCAGTCGACGATGGTCTCGACGACGAGGCGGGTGTCGTCCCACATCGGCACGTGGCCGACGCCGGGGAGGACCCGGAACTCGCTGCCGGGGATCTCCCTCCGCAGCCGCGGCGAGTGCTTCTCGAGCGGCAGGATGCGGTCGTGCTGCGGCCAGGCGAGGAGAACCGGCGCGCTGACGCGGTCGAGGTCCTTGAGGACCGCGGCGTCCCGGGTGCGCAGCGCCCCGAGGACGTCGTCGATGACCGAGCAGCGGATCGAGGTCCGCAGGAGGTCGACGGCGTCCGTCGGCGAGAGCAGCTCGCCTCGGCGCATGATGTCGCGCATCGCGACGCGCCGCGTGCCCGCGCGGCTCATGATCGCCGCCGCGCGCGGCGCCGCGGCCCTCGCGACGCGGGTCTGCCGCGCGAAGAAGCGCGCGATGCGCTCCGCCTCGGGGTCCCCGGCCGCCCAGCCGCCGCCCGGCGCGAGCGCGACGACGCTGCGGGCGCGCCCGCGCTTGGCGAGCTCGATCGCGAGCGCCCCGCCCATCGAGTTCCCGACGAGGTGGGCCGTGTCGACGCCGAGCTCGTCGAGATGGCCCTCGAGGGAGTCCGCGGAGCCCTCGATCGTGAACGGGACGTCGGCCGTGAGCGGCGGTCCGCCGGCGTGCCCGGCGAGCGTCGGGGCGATGACCTCGAAGCGTGCGGCGAGCTCCCCGAGGACCGGGCGCCAGTGGTGCCAGGTGCCGGTGAAGCCGTGGAGGAGCACGACGGGCTCGCCGTGGCCGGCGCGGTACAGGGCGGGGGTGATCTCTCCGGGCATCGCGCGATCGTACGGCGCGCGCCGGTCCCTCGCGTCGTTCGCCGGGACGCCCGACCGCGGTTACAGTCCCGCCATGGCCCCGATCCCCGGACTCGCCCGCCTCGCGTCGCTCGCCGCGAAGCCCGTCCACCTCGTGAACGAGCTGGCGATCCAGCCCGTGACGCTCACGCCGATCGGCATCGCCCGCGGAGGCTCCCTGTCGCGCGCCGTGAAGGGCCGCGTCGTGCTCATCACCGGCGCGTCGTCGGGCATCGGCCGCGAGACGGCGAAGCGGGTGGGGGCCGCGGGCGCGACGGTCGTCCTCGTCGCGCGCAGCGCCGACAAGCTCGAGGAGGTCGCCGTGGAGATCGAGGCCGCCGGCGGCCACGCGGACGTCCGGCCCTGCGACCTCAACGACTTCGACGCGATCGACGCGATGGCCGAGGCGGTCCTCGCCGACCACGGCGCCGTCGACGTCCTCGTCAACAACGCGGGGCGCTCGATCCGCCGCTCGGTCGCGCTCTCCTACGACCGCTTCCACGACTACGAGCGGACGATGCACCTCAACTACTTCGCGGCGCTGCGGCTCATCCTGCGGCTCCTGCCGACGATGCGCGAGCGGCGCAGCGGGCAGATCGTGAACATCTCGTCCGCCGGCGTGCAGACGCGGACGCCGCGCTTCGGCGCCTACATCGCCTCGAAGGCGGCGCTCGACGTGCTCTGCGACGCGCTGCAGGCCGAGACGCGCGACGAGGGCGTCCGCTTCACGACCGTCCACATGCCGCTCGTGCGGACGCCGATGATCGCCCCGACGAAGGTCTACGACCACTTCCCGACGCTGAGCCCCGAGGAGGCGGGCGGCGTCGTCTCTCGCGCGATCGTGTTCCGCCCGCGGCGCATCGGCCCGCCGTTCGGCAACGCGGCCGCCTTCGTCGACTCGCTGACGCCGGACGTGATGGACGTCGTCCGCAACCGCGGGTTCAGGATGTTCCCGGACTCACGTGCCGCGAAGGCCGGGCTCACGGAGCACGCCGAGCACGTCGCCGACAACGGCGAGACGGCGACGCCGCGCGGACGCGCGTTCGCGCGCGCGACGCCCGGGACGCACTGGTAGACCGTCCTCAGGCGGCGCCGGCCCGGCGCGCCGCGACCCAGTAGTCCCAGAGGACCTGCGCGTAGTCGCGGATCGGCGGGATGACGATCCCGGACCCGGCCAGCGCCGCGCGCGTCCGCGTCGTCTCGAAGCGGCAGCGGAAGGGCGCCGCGTCGACGAGGCCCGCCGGGATGCCCGCGGCGTGGAGCGCCTTGTCGCGGATCTCTCCGGCGACGGGGATCTGCCCGAGGATCTGCGCGACGATGAAGGTGAGGGACCCCGTCACCTCGGGCAGCACGGGGAGGATGCGCGGCCCGCCGGTGATCCGGCAGAGATCGGCGAGCACGTCGTGCACGCGCTCGTCCTCGGTCGCCGTGAGCCCGAACGTGTCGCCGAGATGCGGGTCGGTGCGCAGCGCGATCTCGGCGATCGCCTGCGCGCAGCGGTCGACCGGGACGGTCGGGAGCCGGCCGAACCGGGGGACGGGGACGACGGCCTGCCGCGGGAGCGTGCGCAGGGCGGCGACGAGCGGGAAGAGGGCGTAGGCGCCGTCGAACTTGTCGGTCTCGCCGGTGTCCGTCGTCCCGACGACCGTGCCCGGTCGGTAGACGCGGTAGGGCATCGTCGACGTCTCGCGGACGAGGACCTCGGAGTCGTACTTCGACCGGTGGTAGGGATGCGTGAACGACTGTCCGTGATCGGGGTCGTCCTCGGTGAAGACGCCGGTCGTCGTCCCCGCCGCCGCGACCGACGAGATCATGTGGAAGGTCCCGACGCCGTGGGAGTCGGCGAACCCCAGGACGCGGCGCGTCCCGTCGACGTTCGCGCGGGCGAGCGCCTTCGCGTCGGCGTCCATGTCGTAGATCGCCGCGAGATGGACGAGGTGGTCGATCGGGGTCTCGAACGGCACCTCGGTGAGCCCGTCGGTGCCGATGTCGCCCGGCACGGGGTGCACGCGGTCGGCGGCGCCGAGGTCGGCGGCGATCGTCGCGAGGCGCTCGACGGAGGCCGGGCGGACGAGAGCGTGGACGGTCGCCCCCCGCTCGAGGAGCTCCTTGATGACGAAGCGGCCGAGGAACCCGGTGCCACCCGTGACGAAGCACTGCGCCTGCGCGGTCATCGGGCGATCCTCGCAGGTGCGGGCTGCGATGCTGCGCCGATGCACCTCCGCGACCTCGCCGACCGCGCGATGGACTTCGCGATCGCCCCCGGTTTCAGCCGGGTCGGGCACGCCGTGCGGGCCGGCGGCTGGGAGCCGCTGCCGCGGATGGACGGGCGCACGGTCCTCGTCACCGGCGCGACGTCCGGCATCGGGCGGGCGGCGGCCGAGGGCTTCGCGGCGCTCGGCGCCCGCACGATCCTCCTCGCGCGCAGCCGGGAGAAGGGGGAGGCGGCGGTCGCCGAGATCGGCCGGGGGGCCGAGCTCGTCGTCGGCGATCTCGCCTCGCTGCGCTCGACGCGCGCCGCTGCCGAGGAGATCGCCGAGCGCACCGCCTCGCTCGACGTCCTCGTCAACAACGCGGGGGTGATGTGCGCGCGGCGCGAGCTCTCGCCCGATGGCGTCGAGCTCGCCTTCGCGACGAACGTGCTCGGCATGGTCGTCCTCACCGAGTCGCTCCTCCCGGTCCTCGCCGCGACGGCGCGCGAGGGGCGTGGCCCCGGCCGCGTCGTCAACGTCTCGAGCGGCGGGATGTACGGGCAGCGCCTCGACGCGGACGACCTCCAGTCGACGCGCGGCGAGTACGACGGCGTCGCGGTCTACGCGCGGACGAAGCGCGCCGAGGTCGTCCTCTCCGAGGAGTGGGCGCGCCGCCTCGACCCGCGTGAGGTCGTCGTCCACGCGATGCACCCCGGCTGGGTCGCGACACCGGGCGTCGCGACGTCGCTCCCCACCTTCAACCGCGTCGTCGGGCCGTTCCTGCGGACGCCGGCCCAGGGCGCCGACACGATCCTCTGGCTCGGCGCCGCTCCGGCACCGGCGCGCCTCACGGGTCGGTTCTGGCACGACCGGCGCGAGCGCCCGACGCACCGCCTCTCCCGCACCCGGGAGACGCCCGAGGAGCGCGCGCGGTTCATGGCCGAGGTGGAGCGGCTCGCGGAGAGCCTGCCGCGCTGAGGGCGGCGGCGGGTCGGGCGGGCGGCGCCGGGCGGGCCGGGGGCGCCCCGGGCGGCCCCGGGCGGCCCGGATGGCGCGAGAACTCACGACCGGTCCCCATGCGGCACGCCTCGAGTTCTCGCCGCCGGCGAGGGCCCGAGGGACGGACGACGAGGCGGCCCCCGCGCCCGGATCGGTACCCTCCGGAGTCCGCCCGTACGGGTCCCTCGGAGGGGTGCCGGAGTGGTTGAACGGGGCGGTCTCGAAAACCGTTGTGCGTGCAAGCGTACCGAGGGTTCGAATCCCTCCCCCTCCGCTGAAAAACCCCGTATTCATCGGCATTCGGCGAGCGTAGCGCGTCGCGTCAGGGCGGAGGCCGCCCCGACGAATTCCGGCTGAGGGGGGGCCGATGGGGGACGGTTTGTCCCCCACGGCGTCCCCCACGGCGCCAGGCGCGTCAGCGAACGCCGCGGCGCTCGGACGCCAGCTCCGCGAGGCCCTCCAGGTGCAGCTCGACCGCCTCGGCGATCCCTTCCTCCACCTCGGCGCGCGTCGCCCCGACGGACACGCAGGCGCCCGGGAGCCCGACGACGTGCGCCCCCCAAGTGCCGTCATCGGCCCGCTCGTAGATGACGTCGTAGTCCTTCATCGCTCCGAGTGTGCCATGCGCGCCCTGGAACGACGAAAGCCCCCGAGGGCCGCGGGGGCGCTCGGGGGCTTTGGGGGCGTGCGAGCCAGCGGGATTAGCGCCGGTTCTCCTGGTTCTTCAGGTGCTTCGTGATGGCCTCGGCGATCTGTCGACCGTCCAGGAGGACGCTCGTCTGAATCGTCGTCTCGCCGGGGTCTTCCCCGCGGGCCTTCGGCTTCCCGGTCGAGGAGACGCCGCCGCGGATGCGGGGAGTCGCTCTCGGCGCGGGCGTGAAGCCCTGGAACGGGCCGGGGACGAGGAGGGGGTTCGGGTTCGCGGGCGCGATGCGCTTCTGTTCCAGCTCGTCATCGCCGAGGCCGAGCCAGCCGCCGATGATCGACCCTTCGCCGCCCTCGTGGAGCTTGCCCCACGCATCGTTGAGGAATGGCCCGAAGAAGGGAGACTTGCCTCCCGGATTCTCCTTCGAGGGAAGCTCGAACTCCAGGGCGCCGACCTCGTGAGCGATCATCGCCGCCATTCCGAGGCCGGTCAGGCCCCCCATCCACTTGCCGAAGGCGAGTAGGCGGGGAGAGAGTCGACCCTTCTGGGCGTTCAGGCCCGTTCCGAGTTGTGGTGCGAAGCCGCCCGCGAAGCGATCTGCGGCGCGCTTCCCAACGATCGAGAACACGCCGAGGCGCTTCGCGAAGAAGCCGACCGTGAGGAGCTTCCCCCACGGGCCCATCTCCAGCCAGGCGTTGACGAACGCGCCCGCGGCCTTCGGGGCGGCCTGCGCGGCGGCGTCGATGACGCGCGGGGTGGCCTCCTCGACGAAGTCCGCGAGCTTGCCGCCGAGGTCCGCCTGGCGTAGCTCGCGCTCGACGTCCTGGACGAGGGGGTCCAGTTCGCGGACGACGACGCGGCGGGCCGCCGACATGTTCTCGGCGAAGCTGCGGTCCGTGCGGTCGAACTCGCGCGACACTCCTCGTGCTGCATCGTTGAGGGCCGGGAAGACGTCGTCGCGGAGCGCCGCAAAGCCGTCGTAGGTGACTTTCCCGAGCGTCTGATTGAGGTTGTCGCGGAGCGTCGAGAGCTGGCCCGAGAAGGTCTCCGCCTGCTTCGCGGCCTGACCGCCGAAGCGCTTTTCGAGGCCGCGCTGGAGGGCCGCGAGGGCCTTCCCCGACTCTATGCCTTCCGTGCCGATCTCGCGGACCTGCTCCTTCGACAGGCCCAGCTCGTCCGTGAGGATCGCCAGGGCGGGGATGCGCGACTCGGCGAGCTGATTCAGCTCCTCCATCGACACCTTGCCCTTCGCGACCATCTGGCCGAGGGCGGTCGTGACGCGCTGGACCTCCTCCTGGCCGCCGCCGACGCCCGCGATGGCGTCGCCGACCGTGGCGAGGAGGTCCGTGGTCTTCTCGGCCTCCAGGCCGAAGCCCATGAGTCGGGTCTGAGCCTCGACGAGGTCGCGGAACTCAAAGGGCGTCTTCGCGCCGAGGGCGTACAGCTCGTCGAGCTTCGCCTTCGCCTTCTCGGTCGACCCGAGGAAGTTCGCGAACGCGATCGTGTTCTGCTCCATCGTCGCGTTGAGCTGGAGCCCCTGGCGGATGCCGAGGCCTGCGGCGGCGACGCCGACGCTTCCGATGGCGAACGCGCTTCGGCGCGCGGCCCCGGCGACGTCGTCGAACATGCCGCGGACGCCCTGTCCGGCGCCCTTCATCAGGCTCATGGAGAGTCGCGCCTGCGACGACGAGCGCTTGACCCTGTCCAGGCCCCCGGCGACGCCCTTCGCGTCGGCCTCGGCCTTCCTGGCGCCGCTCAGGCGCAGGCGGATATCGACGTCTTCGGACATCGAACGTACCTCCCATGTGGGCCGTGGCCCTCGCGCTCGCGCGACGAGCAAGTCGCGCCGGGCGAGGGGTCACGGGCCGGGTCGATCAGTCGGAGGCGGGCTCCGCTGGAAGGGGCGAGGGCGTCGGGCGGGCGGGCGCGAGCACGTCTACGGCGCGCGCGACGGGAACGAGGGCGTCCGAGTCGGCCAGCGGGTAGGCAGAGGACCGCTCGCGGTAGCCCGCGATGCGGAGGAACTCCGCGGACGCGGCGCGCAGGCGCGCCCACTCGACGCGCCCGTCTTCCAGGTCGCGGGCCGCCCGGTCGAGCTTCTCGCGGATCGCGTCTGCCAGCTCGACCAGTGCGGGGTCCGCGGTGATCGCGTGCAGCTCTGCGGCGACGTGGTCGCGGTACGCCGCGCCCGCCTTGCGCGCTTCGCGGTGCGCGGCCCGCTGCCTGGCGAACCAGGGCTCGTCGGCGGCCCGCTGGGCCTCGTCGTGGCGCTGCGCGTAGGTCGTCTCGTCGCCCGGGTCGTCGTGCAGCTCACGGAGGGCCCGGAGGGCGTCGGCCTCGGCGGCGTTGAGCCGGTGCAGCTCGGCGACTGCGTCAGACCAGGCCTTGTGCAGCCGCTGCGCCTGCTTGCCTGCGCTCGACTTCGGCGAGAAGGGAAACGCGCCGGGGCGCATCAGGCCCTCGACGTCGACAACGTTGTAGCTCGGCATGTGTGCGCCTCCTAGGCGTCGAAGTCGGTCGAGGACGGGGCGGAGCGGCGCTCGCCCACGAGGCCCGCGAGGAGCCGTCCCAGTTCCTGTTCCGGCGTGCCTTGGGCCGCGACCGGCTCACGCGCGCCGCCGTCCATGTCCACCGCTCGCGGGAGCGAGGCGGCGAGCGCGGCGGCGTCCGCCGCCAGCTCGTCGACGGTCTCCCCGCGAAGGCGGCCACCGAGGTCGCCGAGGTTGTGCTCGGCGGCGAGGCGCTCGCGTGCTGCGGCCAGCTCGGCGTGCGCCTCCAGGTCGTCGCGGGTCTCGCCCACGAGCGCGTCCGCGGCACTCCACGAGAGGCCGTGCTCGCGCGCGACCTCGAATCGCTGAAGGCGGGCGCGGTCCACTCGCTTGGCTTCCAGTTCGGCGGCGAGCCGGTCGCGGTCGGCGGTCATCTCGTCGAGGATCGCCGTCGCTTCCTTCAGGTCGGCGCGGGCCGTTCGCGCGGCCTCGCGCTCGGCGCGAAGTGCGCGGATGCCTCCGGGCTTCAGGGGCTCGTCGCCGTGGTCGTGCTTGGGCTCCATCGCGGAGCCTCCTTTCGGGGTCGGGGCCGCTTCGGTGGGCGGCCCGGGGTGAGGCGGGGCGAGGGGCCCCGTCGGTCGCCGCCCTCGGGGCGGCTAGGTGTGGTCCTCGTCGTTGCGGAGGAGCGCGGGCTCGTGCTCGCGAAGCCACTCGCGAACGGACGCCTCGTCCCAACCCTCGGGGTGGGCGCCGTTCCAGGGTGCGCGCGGAAGGAGCCAGGCGCGCGGATCGAAGTCGTCCGCCCTCGCGGGGCCTGGGGAGGGGGCGGGGGGCGCCGCCGCGCGGCTGCGGCGACGTCGCGGCCTACGCCTGCTCATCGCGCCGCCTCCCTCCTGTCGGGGCGGGTCGGTGCTTGTGGATGAGGTAGCGACGGTCGACGCGCGGGCTCGCCTCGTCTTCCGGCGCCTGGTCGAGGCCGAGCTGGGCGACCAGCTTCGAGAAGGCGGCGGCGGAGTCGCGGGCGATCGTCACGCACGGGTGCGGCTTCACCTCGCCCCGGGGCGAAACGATCGTGAGGCCCTCGCGCCCGAGCGTCCGCCGGGCAGTCTGGGCGCGGTCGAACGCCTCGGCGGCGAGCACACATAGCCGCCACTCCGACGGCGTCCAGTCGTCGTGCTCGTCGAGTAGATGCGCGAGCCAGTCCCGCGAGGTGCGGGCGAGGTGAGTGGGCACGGTCAGGGGCGGCCCGGCGCCGCAGGCCTGCGCGCCGGACGCTTCGGTGTTCTCAGGGTCGGTCATCGCGACCGATCACCTCCTTGTCTGGCGCGCCCGCCCAGGGCGGGGCGCGCGGATTACCGCGGCCCTCGTGGGCCGTGGGCGCCTCTAGCAAGGGCTGCTAGGTGGCGAAGTCGATCTGGCCGCGCGATGTACGCAGCGGAATCCGCCCCCCCTTGCGGCGTCCTGCCCCCACGCGAGGGGGTCACCCCCCAGGGGCAACGGGACGGCGAACTACGGGATCGTCCGATCGACCGCGGACCATTGCGTTCGTGATGCCAGGCGACGACGCTGGGAGCGCGCCGACGCGCGTCATGATCGAGCCCTCGCCCCCCGAGTACGGAATGGGGCGCGAACAGCTCAGGAGCCTGGTCTCGTCTCTACGGGCCCGCGGCTTCGAGGCTGCCGTACGACCCCCGATGGAGGGCGTCGTAGAGAAGCGCTCGGGCGGCGTCGTCCTCGCCTCTGCGGTGGACGTCGCGCTCCGCCTGGCCGAGGACGTCGGGGCCGAGGCCCTGATGTTGCTCGCGCTGGAGACCGCCAAGTATCTGCGGCGGCGAGGCGTCAGGAGGACGCGCCACGGCGTCATCTACGGCCCGCGCGGAGACGTGCTCCACACGTTCGAGATCCCCGGCGACGACGACAAGTAGCGTCGCGTCTGTCGCGGCGCGTAGGCTGCCGAGCGTCCGTGGAGGCCTCGATCGACACCCCCGCACTTCGCAAGGCGCGCGGCGCGTTCTTCACTCCGCCCGAGGTGGCGGACTACGTCTGCAAGTGGGCGATTCGTGCGCCGACCGACCGCGTCTACGAGCCGTCGTGCGGGGAAGCGGACTTCCTGCTGGCCGCGGGCCGGAGGCTCCAAGGGCTCGGCGCCCATCGGGTCGACGGCGGGCTCCTAATGGGGGCCGAACTCCACGCCGCGTCCGCTCGTGGGGCGCTTGCTGAGCTTGCCGCCGTAGGCATGACCGCAAACGTAGAGGTGTCGGACTTCTTCGACGTCCCGTTGCAGGAAGGCTCCTTCGACGCAATCGTCGGCAATCCGCCCTACGTGCGTTACCAGGCCTTTCACGGCGAGGCGCGCGCGAAGGCACAGCGCGCGGCGCTTGCGGCGGGCGTCCGCCTGTCCGGCCTCGCCAGCTCGTGGGCGGCCTTCACCGTTCGGTCCGCTCAGCTCGTGAAGCCCGAGGGGCGCCTGGGGCTGGTCCTGCCCGCGGAGCTGTTGAGCACGAACTACGCCGGGCCGGTGCGGCGCTACCTCGTCGAGCGGTTCGCCGACGTTCGCCTCATCATGTTCGACGAGCGCGTGTTCCCGGATGTGCTCGCGGAGGTCGTCCTTCTGCTCGCCGAGGGCAAGGGGCCGCAGGAGGCGCCGCGGGTGAAGCTGTCGCAGGCCCGCAACCTCGACGCCCTCGGCGACCCCCCCGTAACGCACTGGCGCCCAACCGACCCCGAGGCCAAGTGGACGCCGGGACTGCTCGCGACCGACGTTGCCGAGAAGTACGCAGAGCTGCTGCGCGATGACGTCTTCGCGCAGCTCGACGCCTGGGGCCGGACGGACCTCGGGATGGTCACCGGAAACAATCGGTACTTCTGTCTCTCCGCGCAGGAGGCCGACGAGCTAGGTGTAGTTCCTGAGCACGTTGTTCATCCGGTCCTCCTTGGAGGCTGGT
>NZ_JBLKKY010000050.1:0-31053 GCF_059438195.1 Paraconexibacter sp. | reverse complement strand
GGTCTACTGCCGCTACGACGAGTCGATCCGCGGCGCGGACGTCTTCATCGTCCAGCCGACGTGCGGCAACCCGGCCACCGGGGTCACGGCGAACGACGCGCTCATGGAGCTCCTCGTGATGATCGACGCGGCCGTCGGCGCCTCGGCGCACCGCGTCATCGCGGTGACGCCGTGGTTCGGCTACTCGCGGCAGGACAAGAAGAGCTCGCCGCGCGAGCCCATCACCGCCCGGCTCGTCGCGCGGATGCTCGAGTCCGCCGGCGCCGACCGCGTCCTCACCATGGACCTCCACGCCGGTCAGGTCCAGGGCTTCTTCAGCGTGCCCGTCGACCACATGACGGCGCTGATGATGCTCTCGCAGTACTTCCAGGACCTTGGGCTCTCCGACCTCGTCGTCGTCGCTCCCGACGCCGGGCGCGTCAAGCTCAACAAGAAGTTCGCGGTGAAGCTCGGCGCCGAGCTCGCGATCCTCGACAAGGAGCGCCCCGCGCAGCAGGTCGCCGAGATCGGCTACGTCATCGGCGACGTGAAGGGGAAGACCGCCGTCATCCTCGACGACATGATCGACACGGCGGGCACCCTCCGCGCGGCCGGTCAGACCGTCCTCGACGAGGGCGCCGCTCGGGTCTACGCCGCCGCGACGCACCCGGTGCTCTCGGGCAAGGCGTACGAGAACCTCGCCGCGAGCGGCTTCGAGCAGATCGTCGTCACCGACACGATCCCGCTGCGCCCGGACCCGCCGCCGAACATCCGCGTGCTCAGCTGCGCCGAGCTCCTCACCGACTCGATCCGCCGGATCTTCACCGACGACTCGGTGAGCGAGGTCTTCGGCGGCGAGAACCAGCTCTTCTGAGAGTCCCTCACGACCGGAGTGCGTTCGCAGGCGCCCGGATCGTGGATGCCGGGTGGCGCGGGGCGAGGCGGCCGATGCTGGTGGCATTGGCCGCCTCGCCCCGTGGCGGTCCGGCGCCGCGAGCCGGCCGCCTGCGGGCGTGCTCCTCGTGAGGGACTCTCGATCCGCGACGTCTCGCCGAGCCTGCGCGGACGCCGCGACCCGGTTCGTGCATTCGCACTATCCCGAGTCGCGCCGTCCACGCAGGCACGACGATCCGTGGCGGATTCCGCGGGGCCGCGCCGTGCCTGCGCGGACGATCCCCGCGGCGCGCCGCGCATACTTCTCGCTCAGCGGGAAGGAAGCGCGGCACGTCGCCTCCGGCGCGCCTGCCGGGCCTGCTTCCATACGCACCATGACCGCGACCGCCGCCTCCGTGCTCATGGACCGCCTCGGGCTCGACGAGGACGAGCTGTGCCGCGTCCTCGACGTCGACCCGCTCACGCTCATCGGCGGCGACTCGCTCGAGCACCGTCCAGAGGTGCCGATCCTGCTCGCGCTGACCTCCGAGGCGGGGGAGAGGGTCCATCCCGACGCCCTGCGCCGGTGGCTGCGCACCGCAGGACCGTCCGGGCGGCCGCTCGACCACCTCCTCGCGCGGGACTTCGGCGCGTTCGAGGACGCGCTCGAGACCCTCGCGGCGCGCGGCTTCGTCGTCCGCGCGCGGTGAGCCTCAGGCCGTCGCCGACTCCTTCTCGGGCTTGTCGCCGGCCCAGAGGCCGGTGAGGTAGTAGAAGGTCTGCAGGCCCACCCGGTCGACGACCGCGCGGGTCCCCATGTACGCGGCGCCCTCGACGACCGCGGCGGCGACGGCCTTGCCGACCGGCGCGTCGATCTCGGTCGTGCGCGGTGGCATCGCGCCCGTGTCCTGCGGGTCGATCCGCGCCCACGCGAGAGCGAACACCTTCGCGGCGAGCTTGCCGGCGATGAACCCGACGACGAAGCCGAACGGCTTGTAGAGGAGACGAGCCATGCCCGCAGCCTACCCACGGCGCGTCGGCGCGACGCTCTCGCCGTGCGTGCGGCCAGGGTGTCGGGGGTCGCCTGTTGCGAACCGTCCACCCGGTCGATAACCATGGTGTCGGCGACACGTCAGCATCGGTCGTCACAGATCGGAGGACGTTGGATGGACGCGCAGGAGCCGGAGCCCCGTCGAGAGGCCGAGGAGGCCGAGGACCTGCTGCGGCGCGCGCTCCTCGACCCGGAGTCCTCAGCTGCGCTCGCGCTCCGCGTCGAGGGCCTCGCGCTCGCGCAGTCGCTCACGGTCGTCTTCCACGGGCGCCTCGACCTCGGGACGATCCAGACCTACGTCGCCCCGGGCGGCTTCGGCGCCGGCCGGGCGGTGCCCGCGCGCGAGCTCCTCCGCGTCCCCTGCGACCTCGACCTCGCGGAGGCGCCCGACGCCGACGCCGCCCAGGATCTCTACGCCGACCAGGCGCGTGCGCTCCGCGACGCGCTCGTCGCGGCCGACACGGTGCTCGCGCTGTGGCGCGACGCGCTCGAGGCGCTCGCCGACACCCCCGTCGGCGTCGACCGCTCCGTCGACCTCGGCGTCCCGGTCCCGGCCCCTCGGCTCATGCCGGTCGCGCTCGTCTCGCCGCAGGACGGCGTCACCGTCCTGCCGGTGTGCGGCGCGCGCACCCTCTCCGAAGGCCGACCGCCGCTCGGCATCGCGTGCCTCCAGCAGGACGTCGCGCAGATCTACCCGCTGCCCGACGACCCGGAGCGCTGCCTCGAGGACTTCCGCGACCGAGCGGCCGACCACGCGCGGCGGCTCGCGGAGCAGATCGAGCACCAGGAGATCTCCGTCCGGCGCTTCCTCGAGATGAGCGGCTTCGACGAGGACCTCCCGCTGTCCTGACGCGACGGCCGTGAGGAGCGGGTAGCGTCCCCGCGCGCCATGCGCCGTCCTCGTCGTCCCGCCGCCATCGTCGCCGGCGTCCTGCTCTTCCTCCTCGCGAGCGTCGCGCTCGCGCGCTGGCTCGGCACCGAGTCGACCGAGCGCGAGGCGGTCTTCGACGTCGTGGCCGCGCAGGCGAGCGGCGACGCCGAGCTGGTGCTCGACGAGCTCGACCCCTCGTGCCGCCGCGATCCCGCCTGCGCGGCGCGCGTGCGCGCGGCGACGCGCCGAGTCGCCCGTCGCGGCGACGTGAAGATCCTCAACCTGCGCTCCGACACGTCCTACGCCCTCGCCGGGGCCGAGGGCACCACCCGCGTCGCGTGGACGGTGGTCGACAGCCGCACGACCGTCGTCCAGTGCCTCAGGGTCCGCCGCGACGGCAGCATCCTCTCCGGCCACACGGTCGAGGTGCTCGCCGTGAGCCTGCCGATCGGCAACGAGGCGTCCTGCGAATGAGGCGGCCCCCGGGGGACTGCGACGGGACGACCGCCCGACCGGATAGAACACCCGCGACATGCGTCGAATGACCGTCCCGACCGTCCCGGTCGCCGCCGCCCTCGCCCTCGTCGCGGCGGCGCTCGCGCTGCCCTCGCCGGCCGCCGCCCAGCGGAAGCTGGACGGCGCCGAGACGCCGCCGCAGCGCACGCTCTACGAGAACGGCCCCTCCGGGCGCTATCTCCTCGGCGGGTCGTGGCTCTTCCGCCTCGACCCGACGGGGGTCGGGCTCGACCAGCGCTACCAGCGCGAGACGGCCACGGAGGGCTGGGTGCGGACGTCGGCGCCGAACGTGTGGAACGCCACGGACGAGTCCGTCGAGTCGATGACCGGCACCGTCGGCTGGTACCGCAAGGACTTCCGCCTCCCGAGCCGGGCGAAGCGCTTCCACTGGGTGCTGCGCTTCGAGAGCGTCAACTACCGCACGCGCGTGTGGCTCAACGGCAAGCCGATCGGGTCGAACCGGGGCGCCTACCTCCCGTTCGAGATCCGCATCCCGCGGTCGGCGCTCAAGCGCACGGGCACGAACCGGCTCGTCCTCCGCGTCGACAACCGCCGCCAGGGAGGCGACTTCCCGCCCTCCGGGCTCTCGATCACCGGCGTGCCGACCGGCGGCTGGTGGAACTACGGCGGCCTGCAGCGCGAGGTGTACCTGCGGCGCGTCGACCGCATCGACTTCTCCTCGGTCCAGGTCCGGCCGGTCCTGCCGTGCTCGACGTGCGACGCGCGGGTCGAGTACCGCGTGACCGTCCGCAACTTCGACGACGCCTCCCGCCGGGTGCGGCTGCGCAGCCGGTTCGGCTCCCGCCGCGTCGACCTCGGCACGAAGACCGTCGGCCCGAAGGAGTTCGCGACCTTCCGCAAGACGATCACCGTCCGGGACCCGAAGCTCTGGAGCCCTTCGAAGCCGACGCTGTACAACGCCGGGATCACCGCGCGGGTCGGCGACCGCACGGTGGCGCGGTACACCCTGCGGACGGGCGTGCGCTCGATCCGGGTCGACGGCAACGGGCATCTGCTCCTCAACGGCAAGCGCGTGAACTTCCGCGGCGTCGGCCTGCACGAGGACGACAAGGAGCGGGGCTTCGCCATCGACAACGCCGTCCGCGAGCGGATCGTCCGCAACGCGAAGGACCTCGGCGCGACGCTCATCCGCTCGCACTACCCCTTCCACCCGTACATGCACGAGCTCGCCGACCGCGAGGGCCTCCTCGTGTGGTCGGAGATCCCCGTCTACGCGGTGAAGACCGAGTTCCTCGCGAAGAAGGAGGTCCGCGAGCTCGCCCGCAAGGAGCTCGTGGAGAACATCCGCGTGAACCAGAACCACCCGTCGATCATCGTGTGGTCGGTCGGCAACGAGCTGAGCGCGCGCCCGGGGCCGGTGCAGGGCTCCTACCTGAAGAACGCCGCCGAGGAGGCGCGCGAGCTCGATCCCACCCGTCCCGTCGGCTACGCCGTCGCGGGCTACCCGGCGGCGGGGTGCCAGGAGCGCTACGAGCCCCTCGACGTCATCGGCATCAACGAGTACTTCGGGTGGTACCCCGGTCCCAACGGCCAGATCGCCGATCCGTCGCTGCTCACCGAGTACCTCGACGAGGTGCGCGCGTGCTACCCGAAGAAGGCGATCGTCATCAGCGAGTTCGGTGCGGAGGCGAACCGCAGCGGGCCCGTCGAGGAGAAGGGGACCTTCGAGCACCAGCAGTGGTTCGTGAACTACCACCTCGGCGTCTACGCGACGAAGCCGTGGCTCTCGGGGGCGGTCTACTGGGCGCTGGAGGAGTTCCGGGTGCGCCCGGGCTGGGACGGCGGCAACCCCCGTCCGAACTCCCCGATCCACCAGAAGGGGCTCATCACCTTCGACCAGGTGCGCAAGCCGGCCTTCTTCGACGTCCAGCGGATCTTCCGGTCGACGGCGCAAGTCCGCTCGCGCGGTCGCTGAGCGAGGCGACGTCGCGGGCGCCACGGCGCGCGCGACGGCGTCCGTTCGCTACCCTCCGTCGTCGCCCATGTCCGACTCCGCCAGCACGCTCGAGCTCTCCACCCGCGTCCCGGGACACTCCCGCGCGACGCGCCGTCTGCGCCGTGAGGGCCTCGTCCCCGGCGTCGTCTACGGCGGCGACGGCGAGGCGATCGCCGTCCAGGTCGGTGAGCGCGACCTCCGCCATGCGCTGGCCGCCTCGGGCGCCGTGCTCGACGTCACGGTCGACGGCGGCTCCTCGCAGCCGGTCATCCTGAAGGACGCCCAGCGCCACCCGGTCCGCGGCGACGTCCTCCACGTCGACCTCCTCCGCGTCGACCTCGACAAGCCGATCCAGTCGACGACCTACGTCGAGCTCGTGGGCGGCGACGACGCGCCCGGCGTCATCGACGGCGGCGTCCTCCAGCAGCTCGTGAGCGAGCTCACGATCGAGGCGCGCCCGAACGACATCCCCGGCTCCGTGCAGGTCGACGTCTCCGGCCTCGGCCTCAACGAGTCGCTGCACCTCTCGGCGATCGAGGCGCCCGCGGGCGTCACGTTCCTCGACGACCCCGACGAGACGACGCTCGCGACGATCACCCCGCCGCGCATCCGCGGTGGCGTCGACGAGTCCGCCGAGGGCGAGGAGATCGAGACCGAGACCGAGGTCGTCGGCGAGGGCGGCGAGTCCGCCGAGGCCGAGGCCGAGGGCGCGGACGAGTCCGAGTAGCGACCGCGCGCCGACCTGATCGTGCGCCTGCGCGGCGCGAAGAAGACCGCGACGCCGGTCGACTGGCTGGTGGTCGGACTCGGCAACCCCGGGGACCGCTACGCGGGCTCGCCCCACAACGTCGGCTTCCAGGTCGCCGAGGAGCTCGTCCGCCGCTGGGACCTCGGGAAGCTCCGGCCCCATTTCTCCGGCCGCTACGCGGACGGCCGGACGGGCCCCGGCGGGCCGCGCGTCGGCGTCCTCCTCCCGCAGACGTTCATGAACGAGTCGGGGCGCGCGGCAGGGCCGGCGCGCGGGGCGCTCAAGGTGGACCTCGACCACGTCCTCGTCCTGCACGACGAGCTCGACCTCGCGTTCGGCGACATCCGCACGCGGCTCGGCGGCGGGCTCGCGGGTCACAACGGGCTGAAGTCGCTGAAGGCGGCGTTCGGGTCGCCCGAGTTCCAGCGGGTGCGGATCGGCATCGGGCGCCCGGACACGACCGATCCCGAGATCGTCTCGAGCTACGTGCTCGGGCGCTGGCGGCAGCCGAAGGCGGAGGTCGAGGCGCTCGTCGCCGAGGCGGCCGACGCGGCGGAGCGCATCGTCATGGGGGACGCGGCGCAGTAGGCTCGGCGCATGGTGCGCGAGGTCGCCGACGACGTCAGCCTCATCTCGGGTCTCCCGCGCCACGCGATCAACTGCTACCTCGTCGGGGACGTCCTCGTCGACGCGATGACGCGGCTCGACGCGGGCCGGATCCTGAAGGCGTGCAGGCGGGGCCCGTCGCCGGTGAGAGCCCACCTGGCGACCCACGCGCACCCCGACCACGTCGGCGCGAGCCACGCCGTCTGCGAGCAGCTCGGCATCCCGTTCTGGTGCCACCCGGATGACCGGGCGGCCTGCGAGGACACCGCCGAGATCCGTCGCCGCCAGCCCGACGCGCTCATCAACCGGGTCTTCGCGAAGGTGATGCTCGGCCCGGGCCATCCGATCGACCGCGAGGTCGTCGAGGGCGACGAGGTCGCCGGCTTCACCGTCCTCCACGTGCCCGGCCACAGCGCCGGGCACGTCGCTCTCTTCCGCGAGAGCGACGGCGTGCTCGTGCTCGGGGACGTTCTCAACAACCAGCACCCGCTCCTCGGGTTCCCGCGCGGCCTGCGGCTCCCGCTCGACACCTTCACACCCGACCCGGAGGAGAACCGCCGCTCCGCGCGTCGGCTCGGCGGGCTCGGGGCGCGCACGGTCCTCTTCGGGCACGGTCCGCCCGAGCGCGACGGGGGCCGCTTCCGCGAGTTCTGCCAGTCCGTTTGACATCACGTACATCTGTACGTCATCCTGCTGCGCATGATCACGCGCGGCTGGGACGGCTCGACCTACGACCGCATCAGCGGTCCGATGGAGCGCATGGGCCGCGCGGTGCTCGACCGGCTCGCCCTCGCCGGCGACGAGACGGTGCTCGACGCGGGCTGCGGGTCGGGACGCGTCACCGCCGCGCTCCTGGAGCGGCTCCCGCGCGGGCGCGTCATCGGCGTCGACGGCTCGCCCGAGATGATCGCGGCGGCCCGGCAGCGCCTCGGCGCGGACGTCGACCTCCGCGTGGGCGACCTCACCGAGCTCGACCTCGGCGCCGACGGGCCCGTCGACCACGTCCTCTCGACCGCGACGTTCCACTGGATCGGCGACCACGACCTCCTCTTCCGCCGGCTGCGCGCCGCGTTGCGCGAGGGCGGGCGGCTCGTCGCGCAGTGCGGAGGAGAGGGCAACGTCGCGAACGTCCACGCGGCGGCCGAGGACGTCGGCGCCCGTGGGCCGTTCGCTGAGCACCTCGCCGGGTGGGCGGGGCCCTGGAACTTCGCGTCCCCCGAGACGACCGTCGCCCGGCTGCGCGCCGCCGGCTTCGCGGCGGCCGACGCGTGGCTGCATCCCGAGCCGGTCGTCCCCGACGAGCCGGCGACGTACCTGCGGACGATCGTCCTCGGCGCGCACCTCGAGCAGCTGCCCGGCGAACTGCGCGAGCCGTTCGTCGAGGCGGTCCTCGACCGGCTCGGCACGCCCGCGACGATCGGGTACGTCCGGCTGAACGTCGACGCGGTCGCGTAGGGTCGCTTCACACCGCGTTCACCGAACGACGGCGTTCACTCGTCACCCTCCGGGCGGTCATGACGACACGAGACACCGACGACCTCCTCCTCTCGCGGCGCACGCTGCTCGGCGCGGGCGCCGCCGCCGCGACGACGATCGCCCTCGGCGGCGTGCGCCCCGCGCAGACGGCCGCGGCGAAGAAGATCGCCCGCGAGGCGGTGCTGCCGACCGGGACGTTCCCCGCCGGCGTCGCCTCGGGCCAGCCGAACACGCGCGGGATCACGCTCTGGACCCAGGTCGCCGACATCGAGCGCTCCGGACGCCTGCGGCTCGAGATCGCGACCGACGAGGACTTCCGCCGGGTCGTCCACCGGGAGGAGGTCCGGTCCGCGGCCGTCCGCGACTTCACGGCGCGGACGCGCGTGCGGGGCCGCATGCTTCAGCCGGGGGAGCGGTACTTCTACCGCTTCGAGACCGGGTCGACGACGAGTCCCGTCGGGCGGTTCCGCACCGCGCTCCCGCGCGACAGCCGCGCACCCGTGAGGATCGGCTTCTTCAGCTGCCAGAACTGGGGGGCGGGCTACTACACGGGGCACGCCGGTCTCGCGGACGAGGACCTCGACCTCGTCGTCTCCCTCGGCGACTACATCTACGAGACGAACACGGCGTCCGACCTCGAGGGCCGCAGCGACGCGACGTCCTCGGGCGAGAACGGGCAGACCGAGACGCTCGCCGACTACCGGGCGAAGTACCGGCTGTACCACTCCGACGCGAACCTGCGCGCGGTGCGCGCCGCCCACCCGCTCCTCGCCGTCTGGGACGACCACGAGTTCGAGAACGACCACGGCGGCCCGGACATCGAGGGCACGACGCGGGTGCGGCGGATCCCGTACGCGGAGCGCCGCCGCAACGCCTCTCTCGGCTTCTTCGAGAACATGCCGGTCGAGCGGATCGGCTCCGACCGCGACCGGGTCTACCGCAAGGTCCGGCTCGGTCGCAACGCCGACGTCTTCCTCCTCGACACGAGGACGTACCGCAAGGCCGACCGCTCGACGATCCTCGGGGCCGGTCAGAAGCGCTGGCTGAAGGCGGGCCTCGAGCGCTCGACCGCCGAGTGGAAGGTCCTCGCCAACCAGGTGATGCTGATGTCCCTCGACGTCCCGAACGGGAACGGCGTCAACCCCGACGCGTGGGACGGCTACGAGGCCGAGCGGGCCGAGCTCGTCTCGCACATCGTCGACCGCGGGGTGAAGGACGTGACGGTCGTGACCGGTGACATCCACACGTACTTCGCGGGCACGGTGACGTCGACGGGGCGCGCCGGCGGCGTGCCCGGCGCGACGGAGTTCGTCGGCGGCTCGATGACGAGCAGCTCGCTCGACGCGGTCGGCGGCGAGGACGCGCGGCCGATCACCGAGCCGCTCTTCGCCTCGGCGACGCTCCTCAACCCCCACTACGCGTACGCGAACTTCAACCGCCACGGCTACGGGGTCATGGAGTGCCGCCGGGGCGAGCTGCGGGTGGACTTCCGCGCGGCGGAGTCGATCCGCCGTCGCGAGAGCCCCGTCCGCACGATCGCGAGCTTCCGCGTCGAGTCCGGCTCGACGCGGGTCGAGCGCCTGCGCTGAGCGCCGCGGGGCCGAACCGGATTCCTGCGGCGCCATGGCGCCCCAGGAATCCGGTTCGGCGTCCCGCGGGTGGCTAGGAGATGCTGATCGTGTTGACCGTGCCGTCGATCGGGGTCCGCGCGGCCACCGTCGCGTAGTCGTACGGCGTGCCGGGGACGTTGCCGGGCTTGCCGAAGCCGAAGCCGACCGACTCGAGCTGGGCGACGGCCTCCGAGATCCTGAAGAAGCCGGGCACGCCGGTCGTCGGGAGGCCGAGGACGTCCTCGCGCTGCGCGAACTTCGCGTAGACGCGGTCGTTGCCCAGCTTGCCGAGGGACTGGAGCGCGAGCGCCCTGTGCACGGACTCGACGGCCATGATCTCCGCCGAGTAGCGCGCGAACTTCGAGCCGCTGAGCGTCCCCTGGCGCGCGAAGACCGTCGTCGCGAGGAGGTAGGCGTTGACGAAGACCTGATCGCCGACGACGAGGGCGGTGAGGAGGTTGTCGACCGAGGAGAAGATCGAGTTCGGGACGTAGATCGTCTGCGTGACGGCCTTCGCGCCCACGGCGTCCGACGTGAGGAGCTCGTAGTGGTTCTTCTCCTGCTGCGCCGCGGCGCGCACGTTGCGGCGCGTCACCGCGTCCATCTGCGGGCCGAGCAGCTCGGCGCCGACGGTGTTGACGATGGTCGCCAGGACCTCGGCCGTCGCGGCGACGGCGGTGAGGTTCTCGACGGAGTTCTCCTCGGCGGTGTCGACCTTCGCGAACGCCGGGCTCGTCGCGTAGCCGAGCAGCCCCATCGACCCGAGCGCGGCGGCGGTGCCCTTGACGAGCTGGCGTCGAGTCGCCGCCGACTTGTCGCCGTTCTGCCGGTCGATCGTCTCGAAGATGTGGTTGTTGACTTCGGACATGCGTGCCTCCTGCGCGCTCGCGCGCGATCGTTGTGCGACGGGTAGCGCGCCCGCGGGCGCTCCGGCTCACGATCTGGCGCGCGTACGGGCACATGTGCCGGAGGCGCCAAGACGCCGACCCGTATCCTCAGGGGACCCCACCGGCCGCGCCCCCGCGCGGTCGATCTGCGTGCCCGTGGGCCGGGTGGGGCCTCCTCCATGACGCTCCGCCCCCTCCTCAGCCACCTCCAGTCCAGCGACGACGCCGTGCGCCTCGCGCGCGACGGCGGCACCGCCTTCGTCTCCCAGTCGCTGCGCCCGTTCCTCATCGCGGGCCTCCTCGACGGCGTCGACGGCGCGCTCGCGGCGGGCAGGCCCGCGGTCGTCGTCGCCGGCGACGACCGGCAGGCCCGGGAGCTCGCGAGCGAGCTCGCGGCCTGGCTCGCCCCGCGCCCGGTGCGCTTCTACCCGTCGCGCGGCGTCACCTACGAGAGCCACCTCGCGCCCGCGCCGCACCTCGTCGGCCTGCGCATCGCCGCGCTCGACGCCCTCGCCGCCGCCGCCCGCGACGACGACGCGATGGCCGAGCCGCCCGTCATCGTCGTGAGCGCGGTCGCGCTCTCGGAGAAGGTGCCCGATCCGGAGCTGCGGCCCGCCCCGTTCAGCCTCGGGGTGGGGGACCTCGTCGACCCCGACGAGCTCGCCGAGGACCTCGTCGCCGCCGGCTACGAGCGCGTCGACCAGGTCGAGGACCGCGGGCAGTTCGCGATCCGCGGCGGCATCGTCGACGTCTTCCCGGCGACCGAGGACCGCGCCGTCCGCATCGACCTCTTCGACATCGAGATCGAGTCGCTGCGCGGCTTCTCGACGTTCACGCAGCGCTCGCTCGACGACCTCGAGCGCGTCGAGATCGCGCCCGCCGCGGAGCTGCGGCTCGAGGACCGCGAGCGGGCGGACATGGCGGCGCTCGCCGAGGACGAGGACCGGCCGGACATCGCCGAGATCCTCCCGGTGGAGCGCTTCCGCGCGTTCCTCGAGCTCGTCCCCGGTGACGCGGAGGTCCTCCTCGCGGCCGACGAGGAGGTCGGCCCGGCGCTCGCCGACCACTGGCAGGACGTCTGCGCCGCGTTCCACGACGCCGACGCCCACCACCTCTACGTGCGGCCCGAGTCGATCGAGGCGACGCTCGCCGAGCGTGCGCGCATCCGCCTCACCTCGCTCGGCGGCGACCAGGAGATCGAGTTCCGCGCCCAGTCCCCGGACACGGGTGCCCGGTCGCTCAAGGAGGCGGAGCCCGAGCTCGAGAAGCTCATGCGGTCCGGCTACCGGACGGTCGTGACGTGGCCGCGGCGGGGGGACGGCGAGCGCGCCGCCTTCAACCTCGCCCGCCTCAAGGGGGAGTGGCTCGAGGGCGCCGACGTGACGGCGCCGGGCCGCGACGCCGCGCGGTCGAACGTCGTCGACTTCGCCCGCGCGCGGCTGCGCGACGGGTTCGTCGCTCCCGGCATCAAGCTCGCGGTCGTCCCCGACCACCGGCTCTTCCGCCGCCGTCGCCAGGAGCGCGAGGATGCGATGGCGGGCGGCGGCCGCGGGCCGGCGAGGCGCGGGGCGCTGCGGTCCTTCGCCGACCTGCGGACCGGGGACATCGTCGTCCACGAGGACCACGGCATCGCGCGCTTCGCCGGGTTCGAGACGAAGACGGTCGCGGGCATCACCCGGGACTACCTCGAGCTCGAGTACGCGGGGAGCGACAAGGTCTTCCTCCCGGTCGACCAGCTCGCGAAGATCAGCCGCTACGTCGGCGCCGGCGGCGAGGGCTCCGCCGTCTCGCTCTCGAAGCTCGGCGGGAAGAGCTGGGAGACCCTGAAGTCCCGCGCGCGGAAGGCCGCGCAGGCGCTCGCCGGCGAGCTCATCAACCTCTACGCGGAGCGCCGCCGCCGGACCGGGCACGCCTTCCCCGACGACTCCGAGTGGATGGTCGAGTTCGAGTCGCGGTTCCCCTGGACCGAGACCGCCGACCAGCGCGACGCGATCGAGGCCGTCAAGAGCGACATGGAGTCCGGCCGGCCGATGGACCGGCTCGTCTGCGGCGACGTCGGCTACGGCAAGACGGAGGTCGCGCTCCGCGCCGCCTTCAAGGCCGCGGACGACGGCAGGCAGGTCCTCGTCCTCGCGCCGACGACGATCCTCGCCCAGCAGCACATGGGGACGTTCTCCGAGCGCCTCAAGGACTACCCGTTCACCGTCGACCACGTGAGCCGCTTCCGGTCCGCCGCCGAGCAGAAGGCGGCCGTCGCCGCGTTCAACGAGGGCCGGGTGGACATCCTCGTCGGGACGCACCGCCTCCTCGGCCGCGACGTCCGCGGCAAGGAGCTCGGGCTCATCATCGTCGACGAGGAGCAGCGCTTCGGCGTGAAGCAGAAGGAGCTGCTCCGCCAGCTCAAGCTCAAGGTGGACGTCATCGCGATGAGCGCGACGCCGATCCCGCGGACGTTGCAGATGTCCCTCGCCGGGCTGCGCGACATCAGCGTCATCGAGACCCCGCCGGAGGGGCGCCGACCCGTGAAGACCTACGTCGGCGAGTACGACGAGGAGCTCGTGAAGCAGGCGCTCGAGCGCGAGCGCCAGCGCGGCGGTCAGGCGTTCTTCCTCCACAACCGCGTCGAGACGATCGACGAGACGGCCGAGCGTCTCCGCGCTCTCTGCCCCGAGATGCGGTTCGAGGTCGCGCACGGCCGGCTCGACGAGCAGGACCTCGAGAAGCGCATGCTCGCGTTCCTGCGCGGCGAGGCCGACGTGCTCGTCGCGACGTCGATCATCGAGTCGGGGATCGACATCCCGCAGGCGAACACGCTCATCGTCGAGCGGGCAGACATGTTCGGCCTGTCGCAGCTCTACCAGATCCGCGGGCGGGTCGGCCGGTCTCGGGAGCGCGCGTACGCGTACCTCCTCTATCCGGCCGCGGCGGCGCTCACCGAGGAGGCGACGAAGCGCCTCACCGCGCTCTCCGACTACACGGAGCTGGGCGCCGGCTTCAAGGTCGCGATGCGCGACCTCGAGCTGCGCGGCGCGGGCAACCTGCTCGGCGACGAGCAGTCGGGCCACGTCGCCGCCCTGGGCTTCGAGCTCTACATGTCGATGCTCGACGAGGCGGTCCGCGCGGCGGAGGGCGACGACGCCGACGAGGCGCCCGAGCCCGTGCGGCTCGACGTGTCGGTCGACGCGTACGTCCCCGCGGACTACATCCCCTACGAGCAGGCGAAGATCGACGTCCACCGGCGCATCGCGGGCGCCCGCGAGGTCGCGGACCTCGGCGTGCTGCGCGACGAGCTCGCCGACCGCTTCGGCGAGCTCCCCCCGCCGGTCGACCGGCTCATCGCGATGCAGGAGGCGCGCGTGAAGCTCGGCCAGGCCGGTGCGCGCGCGGTGAGCTTCCGCGGGGACCTCCTCGCCGTGACGCCGATCGAGCTCGAGCCCGAGCAGGAGGAGGCTCTGCGCGAGCGGGCCCCGGAGGTGAAGATCGAGCCGGGGCGCGCGCAGGTGAGCTTCCGCGTCCCCAAGGATCCGGAGGAGCGGCTCCCGGCCGTCGTCCAGGCCGCCGACGACCTGCTCGCGGCGGTGCGGGCCTCGGTAGCATCCGGGGTCAGATGACCCGAGCCACACGTTCCCTGGCGGCTCCGGTGGTCGTCGCGCTGTCCGCTCTCGCTCTCGCGTCCTGCGGCGATGCCGTCCCCGGCAACGCCGTTGCGAAGATCGACGACACCGCGATCACCCGGACCGAGTTCAACCACTGGATGAAGGTCGCCGCGATCTCGACCCAGCCGCCCGCCGAGGGCGAGGAGGGCGAGCGTGCCGACGTCGTCGTCCCGCAGCCGCCGGACTTCGCCGAGTGCATCGCGCAGAAGCGCCGCGACGCCCCGAAGCCGGAGGAGGGCCAGCCGAACCCCTCGGCGGCCCAGTTCAAGACCCAGTGCGAGCAGGAGTACGAGGGTCTCAAGGACCAGGTGATGCAGTTCCTCATCTCGGCCGCGTGGATCCGCGGCGAGGCCGAGGACCAGGACGTCTCGGTCAGCGACGCCGAGATCAAGAAGCAGTTCGAGGAGACGAAGAAGCAGTCGTTCCCGAAGGAGGCGGACTTCAAGGAGTTCCTCGAGACCTCCGGGATGACGCTCGAGGACCTCTACACGCGGGTCGAGCTCGACCTCCTCTCGACGAAGCTCCGCGACGAGGTCACCAAGGGCAGCGACGAGGTGACGAACCAGGAGATCCGCGCCTACTACAACGAGAACAAGGAGCAGTTCGCGCAGCCCGAGCGGCGCGACCTCCGGATCATCCTCACCGAGACGAAGGCCCAGGCCGAGCAGGCGAAGGACGCTCTGCAGTCCGGCCAGTCGTTCAGCTCGGTCGCACGCCGGTTCTCCACCGACGAGGCGACGAAGGACCAGGGCGGCGTCCTCCTCGGCGTCGCGAAGGGCCAGCAGGAGAAGGCGCTCGACGAGGCGATCTTCTCGGCCGAGAAGGGCGAGCTCGTCGGCCCCGTGGAGACCCAGTTCGGCTGGTACGTCTTCAAGGTGCAGAAGATCACCGACGCCTCGCAGCAGACGGTGCAGCAGGCCGCCGACACGATCCGCCAGCTCCTCGTCTCGCAGGGGCAGCAGGAGGCGCTCGACACGTTCGTCGAGGACTTCCGCGACAAGTGGAAGGACAAGACGAACTGCCGCGACGGCTTCGTCACGCAGGACTGCGAGAACGCGCCGGAGGAGGACGGGGAGACGACGCCGGGCGGCGGCGCCCAGCCCGCCCCGGACTCGAACTCCCAGCAGGTCCCGACACCGGACCAGGCGCCGGCGCAGCCGTAGTGCGGAGGGGCGGGTGAGCGACTCCGGCATCCAGGAGGCGCTCGCCCGCCTCGACGCCCTCACGCGGACGCTCCGCGAGGCGTGTCCGTGGGACCGCGAGCAGGACGCGCGGTCGATCGTCCCGCACACCGTCGAGGAGGCCTACGAGCTCGCCGACGCCGCGAACGCGGGCGACGACCGCAAGCTCGTCGACGAGCTCGGGGACGTCCTCTTCCAGGTGCACTTCCTCTCGCTCCTCCTCGAGGAGCGCGGGGTGGCGACGCTCGCCGACGTCGCCACGCACTGCCACGACAAGCTCGTGCGACGCCACCCGCACGTGTTCCCCGACATCGATTCCGTCGTCGCGGGCCCGGACGGCGAGACGCGCGCCGGCAGCTCCGGCGAGGTGCTCGCGAACTGGGAGCGCATCAAGGCCGTCGAGGAGGGCCGCGAGCCGGGGATCTTCGGCGAGGTGCCCGAGAACCTCCCGGGCCCGCTCTTCGCGCGCAAGGTCCAGCGCCGCGCGGCGTCGACCGGGTTCGACTTCGAGGGCGTCCCCCTGCACGCGGTCGAGGCCGAGCTCGGCGAGCTCGCCGAGGCGGTCGAGGCGGCCGGCGGGGACTTCTCGCCGGGAGGGCCCGCGCGGGACGCGCTCTTCCACGAGATCGGCGACGTCCTCTTCGCCGCCGTGAACGTCGCCCGCAAGGCGAAGGTCGACCCGGAGCTCGCGCTGCGTGCCGCCGCGGGGCGGTTCCGCGGTCGCGTCGAGGCGGCCGAGGCGGAGGCGTCGGCGGCGGGGGAGACGTGGGAGGAGCTGCCGCCGGAGCGCCAGCTCCAGCACTACGCCGCCGCGCGCCTGCGCGAGGGCTGACGAGCCGACGCCGCGGCGCTCGCCTCGACAGAATGCGCGCCCATGAGCGCGATCACCGACGTCCACGCCCGCCAGATCCTCGACAGCCGCGGCAACCCGACCGTCGAGGTCGAGGTCGCGCTCGACTCGGGCGCGCGGGGCCGCGCCGCCGTCCCGTCCGGCGCGTCGACCGGCGAGTTCGAGGCGACCGAGCTGCGCGACGGCGGTGACGCGTACCTCGGCAAGGGCGTGACGAGCGCCGTCGCGAACGTCAACGGCGAGATCGCCCGGTCGGTCGCCGGCCGCGACGCCGCCGACCAGGCCGGGCTCGACGCCGCGCTCATCGATCTCGACGGCACGCCGAACAAGAGCCGCCTCGGCGCGAACGCGATCCTCGGCGTCTCGCTGGCGGCGGCGCACGCCGCGGCCGCGGAGGCCGGGCAGCCGCTCTGGCGGCATCTCGGCGGCCCGTCGGCGAACGTGCTCCCGGTCCCGATGATGAACGTCCTCAACGGCGGCGCGCACGCCGACAACTCCGTCGACTTCCAGGAGTTCATGGTCGTGCCGTGCGGCGCGGGCTCGTTCTCCGCGTGCCTGCGGACCGGCGCCGAGGTCTTCCACGCGCTCAAGAAGCTCCTCCACGACCGCGGTCTCGCGACGGCGGTCGGCGACGAGGGCGGCTTCGCCCCCAACCTCGGCTCCAACGAGGAGGCCCTCCAGGTGCTCGTCGACGGGATCGAGGCCGCCGGGTACGCGCCCGGGACCGATGTCGCGATCGCCCTCGATCCGGCGACGAGCGAGGTCCACGGCGACGACGGGCTCTACCACCTCGAGCACGAGGGCCGGTCCCTCACGGCCGAGCAGCTCGCCGCTTACTGGGCCGAGATGGCCGGGAAGTACCCGATCCTCTCGATCGAGGACGGGATGGACGAGGAGGACTGGGAGGGCTGGAAGGTCCTCACCGACGAGATCGGCGACCGCGTGCAGCTCGTCGGCGACGACCTCTTCGTCACGAACCCGGAGCGCCTGCGCCGCGGCATCGAGAAGGGCGTCGGCAACTCGATCCTCATCAAGGTGAACCAGATCGGCACGCTCTCCGAGACGCTCGAGGCGATCCGGATCGCCCGCGAGGCCGGCTACACGGCGGTGATGTCGCACCGCTCCGGTGAGACCGAGGACGTCACGATCGCCGACCTCGCCGTCGCGACCGGCTGCGGGCAGATCAAGACGGGTGCCCCGTCGCGGTCCGATCGGGTCGCGAAGTACAACCAGCTCCTCCGCATCGAGGAGGCGCTCGGCGACGCCGCGACGTTCCCGGGCCGCAGCGTCTTCCGCTCGTAGGACCCACCGCCCGCCCGCGCCGAGCGGTCGACCGTCCGTCCGGGCGGGCGCTTGCAGGAGAAGGAGCCCCCTCGGCGACGGCGAACTTCCCGGACAGCATGCCTGCGCGCCGCCGTCCCGGCATCCGACTCGACCGTGTGAGCCGCGCGGCGCTCCTGCTCGTCCTCGTCGGCCTGGCGTTCCTCTACATCGGGCCCGCGCGGTCCTACGTCGAGGCGCGGGGCGAGTCGGCGAAGCGCCAGCAGGAGGTCCGCGAGCTCCGCGCCGAGAACGACCGGCTCCGCGCGCGCCGGCAGCAGCTCGAGGATCCGCGGTCGCTCGAGCTGGAGGCACGTCGGCTCGGCATGGTGCGGCCCGGCGAGCGCTCCTACGTCATCAAGGGCCTTCCGGGCGACTGAGGCGGGGCGGCCGAGGCGTCGCCGCGCGCTACGGTGCCGTGGTGAGCGGCTTCGAGACGGCGGCGATGCAGTGGCGCGAGGGCGAGCGGAGGCTCGAGGCCGCCGACCCGACCGAGCGGATCGCGATGGAGCGCGTCGTCGAGCGCCTCGTGGGCGAGCTGCGCAAGCGCCTCGGGAGCACGTTCACGACCGACGAGCTCGCCGATCTCTACGCCGCCGGGACGTCGTGGTGCTTCGACATCGCGGTCGCGGTCGCCCCGGGGGCCCCGTGGGCGTGGGACCAGAGGACGGTCGCCGACGCCGCCTTCTCGCGCTACGTCCGGGACGCGACGGACTACGCGGGCGGCCGCCGCCTCGACCGAGACGTCTGACGGCCGCGCCGCGGCGGTTCAGTCCTCGTCGTCCTCGTCGTCGCCGCCGACGCGGCGGATGACGATCTGGTCCTCCTCGACGCTCACCTCGACCGGGCGGTGGCCCGACCAGTGCTCGGCGTAGACGGGGTCGTCGGCGACCGCAGGGTCGAGCCAGAGGCCGTAGCCCTCCTCGCCGTGGTCGAACGTCCCCTCGTAGGGGCCGGCCGACTTCTTGCGACGGCCGCGGCCGCCGCGACGGCTGCGGCGCTTCGGCTTCTCCTCGTCGGAGTCCTCGTCGTCCGTGTCCTTGGCCTTCTCCCTCTCCTCCGCCTCGCGCTTCGCGCGCTCGGCCTCGGCGGCCTCGAGCTCGGCGGCGATGCGGGCGTCGTCCTGGGCGCGGAGGTCGAACTCGTCGTCCTCCTCGACCGCGGGAGCCTCGCCCTCCGCCTCGGCGGGCGCGAGCTCGTTCTCGCGCTTGAAGGCCTGGATCTGCTGGACGGTGACCTCGAGCTGGTGCGCGATCCACGCATCGGTTCGGCCCTGCTGGACCCACGTGCGGATCTGGTTGAGCTGGGGGCGCAGCGATCGACGTGCCATTGCTGGGGAAACCTAGTGGAAAGCCCTCCGGGACGACGGCGGACGCAGGAACCTGGACGGCGGTGAGCTTGCGGTGGGAACGTCCACGTGACAGAGTGGCTCAGTCGGCCAGGGACCAAGGGAGGCCCGAGCGCCCATGCTCGTTCTCACGCGCAAGTCGAACCAGAGCATCATGATCGGCGACGACATCGAGGTGTCGGTGCTCTCGATCATGGGCGAGAAGGTGCGCATCGGCATCCAGGCGCCGCGCGACATCCCGGTCTTCCGCAAGGAGGTCTACCTCGAGATCCAGGAGGAGCGGGCGCTCGAAGCGGGCCGCCAGCAGAGCTTCTCCGCCGAGGTCGATGACGCCCTCTCCAAGCTCGGGGACGGCTCCACCCAGAGCTGACGCGGCCCGCGCCTCCGCGGCGCGGCCGTCTCGACTCGCCTCATCGACGCCGGGCCCCGTGGGGCTCGCGCGAGCCTGCGCCGCGGCTGCACGCCGCGTCCCATCCGACACGTCTGCAACAGGACGTGCGGCTGCACGCTGGCGCCCGACGTGCGACGTTCTGTGAACCCGGGCGGTCTTCCGTCAACTCTCGACCTCGGGTCGAGACTTCCGGGCGACCATGACATCGCCTACCACGCCTGGGATGTCGCGGTCGCGACGAACCCTCGAGTCGTGGTCGAGGGTCCAGCCGCGGATAACCGCCGCGCTTTGCATCTCGACAGCCACCGTCGGCTGTCGACATGAAAAGAGGGGCCCGTGGCGGGCCCGCGGGGGAGTGGCGCGGGGCGGCCCGAGCGGGCCGCCGCCCGCGGGCTAGCCCATGACGAGGTAGAGCGTCTCGAACATCGCGGCGGTGACGAGGACCGCCGTGAGGAAGAGGACGAGGCAGAGGCCGACGAAGCGCAGCTTGCCGTGGCGATGGGTGCGGTCGAGCTGGCGGCGGCGCGCGCGCATCTCCGTGCTGCGCGCGAGAGCCTCGCGACGCAGACGATCAGCTTCCGCCTCCTCGTAGAACTGCTTCTCGAGGTCGGCGATGGTCTGCCGCATCCGCATGCTGGCTTGCAGGCTACAACGCGAGGCGGTCAGCGGCAGGCTGCCCAGAGGCCGCGCCCGGCGTCGCGCGCGGCGCTCTCGGCCTCCTCGAAGCGCTCCTCGAAGCGCGTGTTGGGCTCGATCGACAGGGTCTCGGCGTATCCCCCGCGGACGAGGCGCTCGTTGACGAACACGTCGTCGCGGTCGCGGTAGACGTAGGCCAGCAGGCGGTCGTAGCGGTCGCGCGGCTCGCGATCGAGCACGAGGCGGACCCGCTCGCCCTCCGCGAGTCGCCGCAGCTCCCGGTCGGCCTCGAGGGCGTAGCACTCGACCGGGGTGCCGGGCTTCTTCGACTCGGGCGTGTCGATGCCGGTGAGCCGGACCGTGTCCTCGGCCCCGTCGACGCGCACCTTCAGCGTGTCGCCGTCGACGATGCGCACCACGCGCGCGTCGAGCTCGTCTCCCGGCGGAGACGAGGGCGCGGTCGCGCTGCCGCCGTCGCCGATGCCACCGAGGCCGCCGCCGGCGGCGGCGAGGACGGCGACGGCGACGAGGAGGACGAGGAGACCGCGAAGACCCATGCCGCCACCGTAGGTCGCGCAGCGGCGTGACGCACGGCCCGTTGCAGGAGACGGGCCGTGCGTGCGCGATCGCTACGCGATCGTCACCTCGGGGGAGAGGTAGACGTCCTGGATCGCGTTGAGGAGCGCGACGCCCTCGTCCATCGGGCGCTGGAACGCCTTGCGGCCGGAGATGAGGCCCATGCCGCCCGCGCGCTTGTTGACGACCGCGGTCGTCACGGCCTCGGCGAGATCGCTCTCGCCCGACGACGCGCCGCCCGAGTTGATGAGGCCGGCGCGGCCCATGTAGCAGTTCGCCACCTGGTACCGGGTGAGGTCGATCGGGTTGTCCGTCGTGAGCTTCTCGTAGACGAGCTTGTGGGTCTTGCCGTACGAGCCGTTCTCGTTCATCGCCGGGTAGCCGCCGTTGTTCTCCGGCAGCTTCTGCTTGATGATGTCGGCCTGGATCGTCGTGCCGAGGTGGTTCGCCTGGCCCGTGAGGTCGGCGGACACGTGGTAGTCGGTGCCGTCCTTCTTGAAGGCGCTGTTGCGCAGGTAGCACCACAGGACGGTGAACATGCCGAGCTCGTGCGCCTCCTCGAAGGCCTGCGCGATCTCGACGAGCTGGCGGCGCGACTCGTCCGAGCCGAAGTAGATCGTCGCCCCGACGCCGGCGGCGCCGAGCTCCCACGCCTTGCGCACGGACGCGAACTCGATCTGGTCGTAGGCGTTCGGGTAGCTGATGAACTCGTTGTGGTTCAGCTTGACGATGAACGGGATCTTGTGCGCGTACTTGCGCGAGACCGACCCGAGCACCCCGACCGTCGAGGCGACCGCGTTGCAGCCGCCCTCGATCGCGAGCTTCACGATGTTCTCGGGGTCGAAGTAGATGGGGTTCGGCGCGAAGCTCGCGCCCGCCGAGTGCTCGATCCCCTGGTCGACGGGGAGGATCGACACGTACCCGGTCCCCCCGAGGCGCCCCGAGCCCTGGAGCTGCTGGAGGTTGCGCAGGACCTGCGGGTTGCGGTCGCTCCCCTGCCAGACGCGGTCGATGAAGTCCGGCCCGGGGAGGTGGAGATGCGAGGAGTCGATCGTCGTGCAGCGGTGCTCGAGGAGGCTTCGGGCGTCGGCGCCGAGAAGCTCCTCCAGGCGCGAGGTCGACATGGCAGCAACGGACATTCCTATGGGCCTCCGAGTTCGCAGATGACAGCCGCAGGGTACCGTGCCGACCCATGGAGCACGCGTTCAGCGCGGCCGGGCGTGAGCCGTTCACGATCGGCATCGAAGAGGAGCTGATGATCCTCGACGAGGAGAACTTCGAGCTCGTCAACGCGATCGAGACCCTCCTCGGCGACGCCGGCGAGGGCGAGATCAAGCCCGAGCTCATGGAGTCGGTCCTCGAGATCGCCACGAAGCCCTGCCGCGACACCGCGGAGGCCGCCCTGGAGCTCAGCGCGCTCCGCGCGAAGGTCGGCCGGATCGCTGCGGCGCGCGGGCTCCTCATCGGCTCCGCCGGCACCCACCCCTATGCCCTCTGGGAGGAGCAGCGGATCGTCGCGCGGCCCCGGTACCGCGACCTCATCAGCGCTCTGCGCTACGTCGCCCGCCAGGAGCTCGTCTTCGGCCTCCACGTCCACGTGGCGGTCGACGACCCCGACAAGGCGATCCACGTCGCCAACGGGATGCGCGTGCACGTCCCGATCCTCCTCGCGCTCTCGGCGAACTCCCCGTTCTGGCGCGCCGACCAGACCGGGCTCATGTCGACCCGCACGCCGATCTTCCGGACCTTCCCCCGCGTCGGGATCCCGCCGCGCTGGGCCGACTGGGACCACTACTGCCGCGAGATCGACTTCATGGTGCGCAGCGGGACGATGGAGGACGAGACGTACCTCTGGTACGACGTCCGCCCGCACCCGCGCTTCGGGACGGTCGAGATCCGCGCGTGCGACGCCCAGACGCGGGTCGAGCACACCCTCGCCCTCGCGGCGCTCGTCCACGCGATGGTGAAGGAGCTCTGCGACCACTACGACTCCGGCGCCACCCTCGCCGACTACCCGTACCAGATGCTCGACGAGAACAAGTGGCTCGCGGCGCGCCACGGCCTCGACGGCGACCTCGTCGACCTGCCCTCCCACGAGCGCGTGCCCTCGCGTGAGCTCGCCCGGCGCCTCCTCGAGCGGCTGCGCCCGCACGCGGAGGACCTCGGCTCCGCCGCCGAGCTCGAGGGCATCACCGACCTGCTCGAGCGCGGCAACGGCGGAGCCCGTCAGATCGTCGTCTACGAGGCGAATCACGACCTCCGCGAGGTGATGGCGGAGATCGTCGCGGCGACGATCCCGGCGGAGTGAGCGCGCGGGCGGGCGGCGTCCGTAGAATCGAGACAGGATGAGCGGCGCGCCCGATCTCTTCGTCGTCTGCAAGAGCTGCGGCTCCGAGGTCAGCCCGTACATCACCGAGTGTCCCTACTGCGGGCAGCGGCTCCGCAAGCGCGCGCCGAAGATCGAGCGCGACGAGGGCGGGGAGGCGAAGCAGCCGAAGGCGCCGCGGCAGGCGAAGGTGCGCCAGCCCGAGCCGGAGCTCCCCTCGCTCGAGTCGATCGCCGAGCCCCGGCGGACGCGCGGCCGCTTCCGCCGGCGTCGCCGCGAGCGCGACTCCGACCTCTTCGGGCAGGACGAGACCCGCCGGCCGAACGTCACGATCGTCCTCGTCGCGATCTCGGTCGTCGGCGCGATCGTCCTCGCGGCGATGGAGCGCGGCGACGCCGCGCTCGTCGGGCCCGTCGACGGAGAGTGGTGGCGGGTCGCGTCGACGACGTTCCTCTACGACAACGCCTGGTACCAGTTCGTGGCGGTCCTCGCGATCGGCGTCTTCGGCTGGTCGCTCGAGCGTCGCCACGGCCCCGTCCTCGTCCTCGCGCTCTTCGCCGCGTGCGGCGTCGGGGGGACGGCGGCCGCCGCCGTCCTCGAGGACTTCCCCGTCGCGCTCGGCGGCGTCGGGGCGGGCCTCGGCCTCCTCGCGGCATGGGTGATCCCGGTCATGAGGGCCCGCAAGCGGACCGGCGACGACGATGACGACGCCGACCTCCTCGGCGCCTTCGTCATCGGCGCGGCGCTCGCCCTCATGCCCGTCGCGACGCCCGACGCGAACGGCATCGCCGCCGCCGTCGGCCTGCTCCTCGGCGGCGCTTGCGGGCTCATGCTCGACCGCGTCGCGCCTCGCGACCGCTGACCCGTCCCGTGGGAGCCCAGGGTCCGCCACGTGACGGCGGCGCCCGGCGCGCCATCGCCTCCCGCGTGCTCGCCGTCCTCGGCGCCCTCACCCTCGTCGTCGGCGTCCTCGCGACGTACCTCCGCGAGGAGGTCGTCGACGAAGGGGCGTTCGTCTCCCACGCGACCGACGCGCTGCGCTCCGACGAGGTGCGCGACCTCGTCGCCGAGCAGGTCGTCGTCCGGCTCGTCGACGAGGGGGGGACGGATCTCATCGCGGCACGCCCCCTCGTCCGCCCGCTCGTCGACGCGCTCGTCGGGACCGAGGCGTTCGCCGACCTCGTCGCGGTCGCCGCGCGCGACACCCACCGTCTCCTCTTCACGCGCGACGACGACGTCTCGTTCGCGATCGCCGACGCCGGCACGCTCGCGATCGCAGCGATCCGCGCGGCGGCGCCCGACGTCGCGAAGAGCCTGCCGACCACCGTCGACGTCGACATCGTCGACCTCCGGGACGAGAGCCTCCTCGCGGGACTCGCCCGTGCCGGGGAGAGCGCGCGGACGGCCGCCCTCGTCCTCCCTCCGGCGGGCCTGCTGCTCCTCCTCGCCGGCGTCGCGGTCGCAGCCGACCGGCGGGCCGCGCTCGTGCGCAGCGGCCTCGGGACCGCCGTCGCCGCGGGCGTCGCGGTCGCGGCGCTCGTCGTCTGGAGGGGCGAGCTCTCGTCGGGCGCCGTGGCCCCGGGCGAGCTCGGCGACGAGGACGTCCGCGCCGCGGCGACCGCCGCGTGGGAGACGTACTTCGGCGAGCTGCGGGGCTGGCTCCTGGCGACCGGCGCGGCGGGGCTGCTCGTCGCCGCGCTCGCCGCCGGCCGCGTCACCGCGACGACCGCGGGCGCCCGGGCCCGCGCCCTCGTCGATCGCGCCTCCGCCCCGACCGGGAAGGCCGGCCGGGCGGCGCGGGGCATCGGGCTCCTCGGGCTCGGCGCCCTCCTCGTCTGGCAGCCGGCCGGCGTCGTCGTCGCCCTCGCGCTCCTCCTCGGCGGGACGGCGATCTACCTCGGCGCGGGCGAGCTCACGATGCTGCTCCCGGAGCGGCTCACGCGTGACCTCGCGGCCGAGCGGGACCGCACGCGGGACCCCTCCGGCGGTCGCCTGCGCGCCGTCGCGCGGTCGCCCTGGCTCACGGCGGCGGCGGTCCTCCTCGTGGCGACGGCGAGCGCGGGCGCGGTCATCGGGGCCTCGACCGGCGAGCCGCCGCCGCGGTCCTCGCTCGCGCCCGAGGAGGGAGCCGACGCGATCGCCGACGGGTGCAACGGCATGGTCGAGCTCTGCGACCGCCGGCTCGACGAGGTCGTCTTCGCCGGCACCCACAACTCCTTCTCCGCGGCGTTCGAGCCGGGGTGGCTCTTCGCCAACCAGCGGGTCGGCATCCGCGACCAGCTCGAGGCCGGCATCCGCTTCCTCATGCTCGATCCCCACCACGGGGTCCGCGACGGCGGACGCGTCCGGACGGACCTCGAGGCGGACGGCAGCGACCGCAACCGCATCGCGGTGCAGCTGAGCCCGCAGGCCGTGCGCGCCGCGGAGCGCCTCGGCGGCAAGCTCGGGCTCGGCGACGTCGAGGGTCGCCGCGACGTCTTCCTCTGCCACTCGCTGTGCGAGCTCGGGGCGGAGCCGTTCGTCCCGGAGCTGAGGGCGATCCGCGACTTCCTGCGGACCCGGCCGGGCGACGTCGTCGTCATCGCCCTCGAGCCGAGCGTGTCGCCGCAGCTCGTCGCCTCCTCCTTCCGGCGGGCCGGGATCCTCGACGCGCTCGCCGTCCTCGAGCCGGGCGAGCCGCTCCCCACTCTCGCCGAGCTCGTCCGCCGCGGCGACCGGATCGTCGTCCTCACCGAGCGCGGGGGTGGCGAGTACGACTGGTACCACCCGATGTACGAGGTCGTCACCGACACTCCGATCAGCGGGGACGCCGGGAACTTCTCGTGCCGCCAGAACCGCGGCACGGACGCGAGCCCGCTCTTCGTCCTCAACCACTGGATCGACCGCTTCCCGCCGCCGCTCGGCGAGAACCGCGAGGCGGCGCAGGCCCCTGCGCTCCGGTCGCGGGTCGCGCGCTGCGAGCGCGAGCGCGAGCGCCGCGTGAACGTCATCGCGGTCGACTTCTTCGACGTCGGCGACGTCGTGGAGGTCGTCGACGAGCTCAACCGGCGTCCGCCGGAGAGCCGCCCGACCGCGGAGTCCTGAGCCCGGCGGCGCTCACCGCCCGCCGGAGGTTCCCGGTCCGCGCGCTCCGGGGTGGCCGGCGCGGCGTCGCAGCCGCCGCACGCGGGCGGCCGCCGCGTCGCGGGCGGGGTCGTCCGGCGCCAGGAGGCTGAAGAGCAGCTCCGCTGCGGGCTGGTCGTCGCGCCCCGCCGGGGACGTGCACCAGCGCTGGAGGAGGTCCGTGTCCCCGCTCGCGACGATCGCGCGCCGCAGGGCGAACCGGAGCCGCTCGCGCGCCTCGACGACGAGCGGGACCGACGAGAACGGCAGCAGCGGCCCGGCGTAGGCGGCGAGCGCCTCGGCGGTCCCGCCGCGCTCGATGAGCACGCGGACGTCGTCGAGATCCGTCTCGACGTCGCCGACGAGCCGGTAGGGCCGGGCGAGGACGAGGTCGCCGAGGACGCGCCGCAGGCGGCTGAGCTCGGCGCGGGCGGAGACGGCGTTGCCCTCCTCGCCGTACAGCTCGAGCGTGAGCTGCGCGCCGGTGAGCCCGCGCGGCTGGAGCGCGAGGAGGCAGAGGATCTCCGCGTGGCGGCGCGAGAGCTCGAGCGGCTCCCCGTGGAGCGTCGCCGCCGGGGAGGAGCCGAGGAGCTCGAGGCGCAGGTCGCACGTCCGCCGCCGGCCGCCGGTCCCCGCCCGGTGCCAGAGGACGACCGCCTCGTCGTCGATCGGCTCCGCCGTCGCCGTCGTGCCGTCCGGGAGGACGATGTCGCCGCCGTCGCGCGGCAGGTCGATCCGCGTGCCGACCCAGTCGTGCGGCACGGCCGTGAGGACGCGCCCGGTCGTCCGTGCGAGCGCCGTCGGCTGCGCGCTGCCCGCGATCCGCGCGAGGTAGGCCTCGCGGAGGCGCTCGTCGCGCGCGTCGCGGAGCGAGCGCAGGTAGGCCTCCGCCATCTGCGCCGCGGCGGTGACGAGGGAGAGCGTGTGCGGGTGCGCCGTGCGCAGCCCGCCGGTGAGGTCGACGACCCCGATGATGTCGCCGGTCTCCGGGTCGTGGATCGGCGCCCCGGAGCACTGCCACGGATGGACGCGGCGGTTGTAGTGCTCGGCCGAGAAGATCTGCACCGGATGATCGAGGGCGAGCGCCGTCCCGAGGGCGTTCGTGCCGGCCCCCGACTCGCTCCAGTCCGCTCCGCGCACGAAGTGCATCTCCTCCGTCGCGGCGATGACCCCCTCGTGCCCCTCGAGCCAGAGGACGACCCCGTCGGCGTCGCAGATGACCATCATGTGCCGGGCGTCGCTCGTCACCGCCCCGAGGAGGTCCCGCAGGACGGGCACGACCTCCCGCAGCGGGTGACGCGCCCACCGCTCGTCGAGCTCGCGGTCGTCGGCGACGATCGGCGCGAGGTGGCGCTCGGGGTCGATGCCGGCCGCCCCGGAACGGTCCCAGGAGGCGGCGACGACGTCGCGGATCCCATCGGTCGAGTGGCGCTCCTGGAAGGCCTGGTGCGCCCTGCGCAGCTCGCGCGCGCGACCGACGCGATCGGACACCGAGTCGATCGCGACCCACGGATTCGGCGCGCGCGGGGACACGAGCCGACGCTACGCCGACGGACGCGCGGGGTCAACGACCGGGGTCGGCGACGACCCCTCTGTATGTTCAGGCCGGATGGACGCCGACCGCAGGTACAGCGCGGAGGAGGTCGACGCCGCCGTCGCGGCGCTCAGCGACCCCGGCCGCCTCGACCACGCGCAGGAGGTGATCACCCACGCGGCTCCCGGGCTGCAGCGGGTGCTCGCCGCCGCGCTCGAGGAGGGGGGGTGGTTCGGCGGCGCGCACGAGGACCAGCTCCGCAAGGCCGTCGCCGAGGGAGATCCGGAAGAGCGCCTCACCGCCGTCCGGGTGCTCCTCGCCGAGGAGACGCGGCTCGGCATGCTCGTCGGCGCCGCCGTCGGCTTCGAGCTCGCCCGCGAGCTCGCGCGCGCGGCCGCGGACGCAGGCGACCCGTCCTCCCCGACCGACGTTCCCCCCGACGAAAGGCAGGACTGACATGGAGATCCGCTGGCTCGGACACGCGGCGTTCTCGCTGCATCACGAGGGCACCACCGTCCTCATCGACCCCTTCCTCACCGGCAACCCGATGGGGGCGGTGTCGGCCGACGAGGTCGAGGCCGACGCGATCCTGCTCAGCCACGGTCACCAGGACCACGGCCCGGAGGACGCCGTCGCGATCGCGAAGCGCACCGGGGCGACGGTCCAGGCGATCGTCGAGATCGCGCAGGAGCTCGGGAACGAGGGCGTCTCGGTCATCGACACGAACATCGGCGGCACCGCGACCTACGACTGGGGCTGGTGCCGCATGACCCCGGCGTGGCACACGTCGACGACGCCGAAGGGCACCGTATCGACGCCCGCCGGCCTCGTCGTCTCGATGGGCGGGATCGTCGTCTACCACCTCGGGGACACCGCCCTCTTCAGCGACCTGGCGCTCCCGAAGCGCCGCGATCGCATCGACGTCGCGATCGTGCCGATCGGCGGGCACTACACGATGGACCGCCACGACGCGGTCGTCGCGTGCGAGTTCGTCGGCGCGACGACCGTCATCCCGTGCCACTACGACACCTTCCCGCCGGTCGAGACCGACGCCGCTGCGTTCAAGGCGGACGTCGAGGCGGCGGGCCACGCCGAGGTCGTCGTCCTCGAGCCGGGCGGGACCTGGTCCCCGTGACCCACGCGATCGTCCTCATCGAGGCCGAGCGCGACGCGATCGCCGATCTCGGCGGGGCCCTCGCCGACGTCGACGGCGTCGCCGAGGCCTACTCGGTGACGGGCGAGTGGGACTTCGTCGCGATCGTCCGCGTCCACGCCCCCGAGCAGCTCGCGGAGATCGTGACGACCCGTCTCCTCCAGATCCCGGGCGTCAAGCGCACCCACACGATGGTCGCCTTCGAGGTCTTCTCGCGCCACGACCTCGACGCGATGTTCTCGATCGGGGAGTAGGCCGCGTCGGCGGCCCCGGGCCACGGCGGCGGGCGCGCACGCGCGCCCGCCGGTCGCGGTCCTACGGCTGGTTCTGCCAGCCGCGCTCGAACCAGATGCGACGGTCGTGCCAGTCGTGGAACATGAGCGCGCTGCCGGTGGCGGCGAGCGCGAGGAGGCCGGTCGTGCGCAGGCGGGAGGCGAGGACGCCGGTCGCCGCGAGGCCGGTCAGGAGCGCACCCGTCGCACCGTGATGGCAGCGCTGTCCCGCGATCCACAGCCGTCGACGCCTGGCGTCATAGTGGAAGAGATGAGAGTGCTTGTCCATCGTCGATGCCGTCCGTGTCGTCGGTCCATCGTCGTTCCGGTGATCGGCCGAAGGAATGTGACCTTTCGCACATTCGCGGCCTTGATCGTCTCTTCGTCGATGCTGCTCGCCGGGTGCGGCGACGACGAGCGGACCGCCGCGACCGTCCCGGCGACGACCGAGACGACCACGGAGGCGGCCGGGACGTCCGAGACGCAGGCGACCGAGACGACGCCGGCTCCGACGACGCCCGAGGCCGAGGAGGCTCCGCCCGCCTCGGTGGAGCCCGAGGGCTCCACGACGATCGAGATCGGCCCCGGCGCGGCCGAGGCGCCCGTCATCGACGCGGACTTCACGATCGACGGCGCGCGCGTCGATCCCGCGCGCGTGCGGGTCCCCGCGTTCCTCACGCTGCAGATCGCCGCCCACTCCGCCGACGGCCGCGAGCACACGCTTCGCATCTCGACGCCCGGCGGGCCGATCACGCTCGAGGTGCCGGCCGGGGGCGGGGCCTCGAACGAGTTCGAGGGCCTCGAGCCGGGCGAGTACGTCGTCGCCGTCGACGGCCAGCCGACCGACGCGCGTCTCGTCGTCGTGCGCGGCGCCGGCCCGGACGGGGACTGACCCGGCAGCGACGCGCCGGCGCGTCCCGCCTACACTCCCCGGGTGCCCTCTCTCGTCCGCGACGAGTTCGGCCCGACGCTGCCGGACCTCATCGCGTCGCGCACCGGCCGCCCGGCGCGCCGCGTCCGCGTCCTGCTCGTCGCCCTCATCGCCGCCGTGCTCGTCATCGGGCTCGCCGTGCGCGCGATCCAGCGCGAGGCGGCGGCCGGGGAGGTCGTCGTCATCGAGGACGCCTCGGCGCCCTTCAACCTCGTCTACGACGACTCCCGCCTCGACCGCGTGGACCCCGAGGGCCGCGAGCTGCTGCGTCTCGAGACGCCGGCCGACGCGAGCACGCCGATGGCGTTCACGGTCGCCGAGCTGCGGCTGCCGTCCTACGAGGGCGACGCCGCCGGCTTCGTCCCGCTCTTCGCCGAGAGGCTCATCGCGCAGCAGCGCGCCGCCGACCCCGACTTCATCCTCCGCGGTGAGGGGAAGGCGCGCATCAACGACAGCCCCGGGTACCAGATCGTGTTCCAGACGACGATCGCCGGTGAGACCGCCTACGGGAAGCGCTTCCTCCTCTACGACGACCCCGACGACACCGAGGAGACGATCAACCGGCCGCGGGTCATCGCCGACGTCACCCTCCTCAACGGACGCTCGAAGGCGATCCCGAACGCCGACTCCGTGGGCGGGAACGGCCCGCTGAAGACGCCGCTGCGCTCGTTCCGCTTCGGCACGGAGAGGCCGTGAGCGAGCCGGCGACGGAGTCGGGCCTCATCGGCTGGGAGGACTTCGCGAAGGTCGACATGCGCGTCGGGCGCATCGTCGAGGTCGAGGACTTCCCCGAGGCCCGGCGCCCGGCGTGGAAGCTCCGCGTCGACTTCGGGTCGGAGATCGGCGTGCGGCGCTCGAGCGCCCAGATCCGCGACTACCCGCGCGAGGAGCTGGAGGGACGGCTCGTCATCGGCGTCGTGAACTTCCCGCCGAAGCAGATCGGTCCGGTGCGGTCGGAGTGCCTCGTCATGGGCAGCTACCGCGCGGACGGCTCGGTCGCGCTCCTCGCGCCGGGCGGGGGCGCCGCACCGGGCGACCGGGTCGGCTGAGCCCGAGAACCCGGCTCAGGGCGCCTCGGCGCCGCCCGGGTCCTCGGTCGCGCCGGTGGACGTGTCGACCTCGGGCTCCTGCGGTGCCGGCGTCGGCTGCGGCGGCGTCTCCTCCGCCGAGCCCGGCTCGGGCTCGGGCGCGGGTGCGGGGGCC
>NZ_JBLKKY010000049.1:0-31592 GCF_059438195.1 Paraconexibacter sp. | reverse complement strand
GGTCGAGCCTGTTCGTCCCCGGCTGCGAGTGCCGGACGAGCGTGGGCGGGGACTCGCGCTACGCCTACCTCCAGGGGACCTCGATGGCGGCGCCGATCGTCGCGGGTGTCGCGGCGCTCGTCCGCGATCTCAACCCGGACCTCTCCGCGCTCGACGTCGTGCGCCTCCTCAAGGAGACCGCGCGCCGGCCGCCCGGGAGCGAGTGGACGCCGGAGCTCGGCTGGGGCATCGTCGACGGCGGCGCCGCGACGCGGGTCGCGCGGACGCTCGACCGCCGGCCGCCGCGCTCGAAGCTCCGCAAGCCGCGCACGCCGCGCGGTCGCACGCTCACGCTGCGCTGGAGCGCCCGCGACACGGCGCTGCCCGGTCTCCCCGCGAGCGGCGTCGACAAGGTCGAGCTCTGGCGTCGCGCGAACGGGCGGAAGTGGCGGCGCATCAAGACGACGCGCCGGTCCTCCTACCGCATGCGGGTCCGGCCCGGCAGCTACTACGACTTCTACACTCGGGCGGTGGACGAGGCCGGGAACCGCGAAGGAGTTCCGCACAAGCGCGACGCCCGCATCCGCGTCCCGCGGCGCTAGCACCGACTACGGTTCGGTTCCCGACGGAGAGCGAGAGGAGCGGCCATGGCGTGGGATTTCTCGACGGACCCGGAGTACGAGGAGAAGCTCGAGTGGGCACGGGCGTTCGTCCGGGATGAGATCTGGCCGCTCGAGACCGTCTTCGGCGAGCTCGACCAGGCGCAGCTCGACCGCGTCTACGCGCCGCTGCAGGCGCGGGTGAAGGAGAAGGGGCTGTGGGCCGCCCACCTCCCGCCCGAGCTGGGCGGACAGGGCTACGGGCAGGTGAAGCTGGGCCTCCTCCACGAGATCCTCGGGACCTCGCCGTTCGCGCCGAACGCCTTCGGCTGCCAGGCCCCCGACTCGGGCAACAGCGAGATCCTCGCGCTCGCCGGGACCGACGAGCAGAAGGAGCGCTGGCTGCACCCGCTCCTCGCCGGCGACCTCAAGTCGTGCTTCTCGATGACCGAGCCGACGGCCGGTGCCGATCCGACGCTCCTGCGCACGACCGCCGTCCGCGAGGGCGACGAGTACGTCATCAACGGGCACAAGTGGTTCAGCTCGAACGCGTCGATCGCCGACTTCCTCATCGTCATGGCGGTGACGGACCCGGACGCGCGGCCGCACCAGCGCGCCTCGATGCTCATCGTCCCGGCCGACACCCCCGGCGTGAAGATCCTCCGCGACGTCCCGACGATGGAGCACCCGGAGGAGTCCTTCGGGAAGCTCGGCGGCCACGCCGAGGTGCTCTACGAGGACGTCCGCGTGCCGGCCGAGAACCTCCTCGGGGAGGAGGGCGCGGGGTTCCTCATCGCCCAGCACCGCCTCGGCCCGGGCCGCATCCATCACTGCATGCGCTGGCTCGGCGTGTCGCAGCGCGCGTTCGACATGCTCTGCGAGCGCGCGACCTACCGCTACGCGTTCGGCTCGACGCTCGCCGAGAAGCAGACCGTGCAGAACTGGATCGCCGACTCGGCGGCGGAGATGCAGGCCGCGCGGCTCATGACGCTCCACGCCGCCTGGAAGATGGACACCGACGGGGCGAGCGCGGCGCGCACCGACATCGCGCTCATCAAGTTCTTCGGCGCGAAGGTCCTCCACGACGTCATCGACCGCGCCCTGCAGATCCACGGGTCGCTCGGCTACTCGACCGACCTCCCCCTCGAGCAGATGTACCGGTTCGCGCGTGCCGCCCGGATCTACGACGGCCCCGACGAGGTCCACCGCCAGTCGGTGGCGCGGAAGATCCTGCAGGGCTACGAGCCGCCTCCCGGCGAGGTCCCCAGCCAGCACGTCCCGACGCGCCGCGAGGCCGCGCGGGTGAAGTTCGCCGAGATCCTCGACGCGGTGACCGCGAACGACTGATGAGCCGTCACGACGAGCAGGGCCGACGCCCGGAGTGGGTGAGCCAGCTCGCCGCGCTCGTCGGGTCGCTCGTCGTCCTCGGGGCGTTCGTCGGGATCGTCTTCGCCGCGATCGCCCTCGTCGACGACGACGAGGACGGCGCCCACGCGCGGGACCGGGCGACGACCGGCGCCGACGGGGTGCCGACGCCGCGGGTCGACCGCTTCGACGAGGAGCGCGCGTTCCGGCTCCTCTCCTACCAGGTGGGCTTCGGGCAGCGCCCGGCGGGCTCCCCGGCCCTGCGCCGTCTCGCCCCGGAGCTCGCCAGGCGGCTCCCGCGCGGGCGTCGCATCGCGCTCGCCGACCACCCGGGCCTGCAGAACGTCGTCGGGCGCCTGCCGGGACGCGAGCCGGCGCTCGTCATCGCGGCGCACTACGACACCGAGGCCGAGCCGGAGGGCTTCGTCGGCGCGAACGACGGGGCCGCCGGGCCGGCGGCGGTCATCGAGATCGCCCGCGCGCTGCGCAGGCTCGAGCGGCCGGCGGACGCGCGGGAGGTCCGCTTCGTCCTCTTCGACGGCGAGGAGGAGCCTGCGGGCGCCGGCGACGAGGACTTCTACGAGGTCGCCCTGCGCGGCTCGAAGGACTACGTGCGCCGGTACGGCGACGAGACGCACGCGCTCGTCCTCCTCGACTACGTGGGCAACGAGGGTCTCTCCCTTCCTCGCGAGGGGACGAGCGACGAGGGGCTGTGGCGCCGCCTGCGGACCGCGGCGCGGCGCGTCGGCGTCCTCGACGCCTTCCCGTCGGGGACGGGGCCGTCGATCATCGACGACCACTCGCCGTTCCTCGAGGAGGGCATCGCGGCGATCGACCTCATCGACTTCTCCTACGTGCACCGCGACACGCTGCAGGACACCGTCGACAAGACCTCGCCGCGGGCGCTCGACGTCGTCGGCGAGACGGTCGTCCAGCTCGTCCGCGATCTCGACCGGCGCGACGCGAGGAGCCGGCGATGAGCCCCGAGCGGTCCTTCTCGGCCGACATCGTCGTCGAGCGGACGCCGTGGGACGTCTACGAGCTCCTCGAGGACGCCGACATGCAGGAGCAGTGGCGGGCGCGGGAGAGCGTCGTCCGCACCGAGGTCGAGACGGCGCAGCCCTACACGAGGATCGTCTACGCGGACGGGCTCGAGTTCGACATCGAGCCCGAGGGCGCCGGCACGCGGCTCACCGCGACCCGGCGGCGCTACAGCCGCGGCGTGCTCGGCGGGATCGGCCTCTCGCTCATCGGGCGCCGCAGCGAGGAGGACGACCTCCGCGCGCTCCTGCGGCGCATCGAGGCCGTCCTCGTCTACGACGTGTGAGCCGCGGCGCTCAACCCGCCGTCCCGGCCGGGACGCGGTCGCGATCGTCCTCGTCGCGCGCGGGTCCGCCCGCGGCCGCCGGGGCGTCGACGCCCTCGACGAGGTGACCCTCGAGCGAGACGTTCGGCAGGATCCGGTCGAGCCACGAGGGCAGCCACCACGCCTTGTCGCCGAGGAGAGTGACGACCGCGGGGGCGATGACGAGCCGGACGACGAGGACGTCGATGAGGATCGCGAGTCCGAGGCCGACGCCCATCATCTTCGCGATGACGTCGTCCGTGGACGCGAACGCGAGGAAGACCGACGCCATGATGAGCCCGGCGAAGAGGATGACCTTGCCGATCCGCGCGAGCCCGTGGACGACGCTCTGCCGCGGGCCGTCGCCCTCGTTGTAGGCCTCGTGGATCCGGGAGAGCAGGAAGACGTTGTAGTCCATGCTCAGCCCGAAGAGGATCGCGAAGAGGATGACCGGGATGAAGGACATGATCGGCACGCCGGAGTCGACGCCGATGAGGCTCGCGCCGACGCCCTCCTGGAAGACGGCGGTGACGACGCCGTAGGCGGCGCCGACCGAGAGGAGGTTGAACACCGCGCTCACGAGCGGGATCCACAGCGACCGGAACGCCGCGATGAGGAGCAGGACGCTGAGCCCGATGACGGCGGCGATGAACACCGGGAGCCGTGACGCCGTCTTGTCGGAGAAGTCGACGAAGCTCGCCGTGTTGCCGCCGACGAAGACGTCGAGGGGCGTGTCGGCGGTCGCGGCGGGGAGGACGTCGTCGCGGAGGCGGTCGAGGAGATCGGTGGTCGCCTCGTCCTGCGGCGCCGTCTCGGGGATCGCGAAGATCGTCGCGATCTCGCCGTCCTCGCTCGGCTGGGCGGGGGAGACCGACGCGACGCCCTCGGTCGCGCGCACGGCGTCCGCGACGCGCTCGATCTGCTCGCCGGTCTGCGGATCGCCGACCGGGGTGTCGACGGCGAGGAGGAACGGGCCGTTCGAGCCGGGGCCGAAGGCCGCGCTGAGCTGGTCGTAGGCGACGCGCTGCGTCTTGCCCTCCGGCTGGTTGCCGTCGTCGGGCTGGCCGAGACGCATCTGCGTCACCGGCGTCGCGAAGAGGAGGAGGACGCCCACGCCGGCGGCGATCGAGAGCCACGGCCGCGCGGTGACCCGCTCGCCCCAGCGCGCGAAGGCGTCGGACGGCTCGACGTGCTCCCTCCGCTTCGGGGCGAGGCGCCGCGAGAGGGCGCCGATCATGATCGGGAGGATCGTGAGCGCCGAGACGACGACGCACGCGACGCCGATCGCGGCGCCGATGCCCATCTTCCCGATGATCGGGATGCCGATGACGAGGAGGCCTGCGATCGCCACCATGACGATGAGCCCCGCGGCGACGACGGACGCGCCCGAGGTCGCGGCCGCCTTCGCCGAGGCGTCGCGGACGCTGTCGCCCTTCGCCACCTGCTCCCGGTAGCGGCCGATGATGAGCAGCGAGTAGTCGATGCCGGCGCCGAGGCCGAGCATCACCGCGATCGTCGTCGCGAAGTCGGGGAGGCCGAGCGGCGAGGAGAGCGCGGCGAGCGCCATCTGCCCGACGACGACGCCGATGAGGGCGCCGGCGAGCGTCGCGGCCATCGCCGCACCCGAGCGGAAGAGCAGCGTGAGGAGGAGGATCGCGACGGCGACGCCGATGAGCTCGCCGACGGGCACGGACGGCTCGGAGGCGAGATCGACGAGGATGCCGCGGGCCTCGACCTGGACACCCGCCTGCTCCGCCGTCTCGGCGGCCGCGATGAGCGCCTCCCCGTCCTCCTTCTCGGCGTCCGAGAAGTCGAGGTCGTAGCGGACGTCGACGGCGGCGAGGCGGCCGTCGGGCGAGAGCTGGCCCTGCTGCTGGAAGGGATCGCCGATCGTCGCGACGTCGTCCAGCCCGCGGACCTCGTCGAGCGCGCGCTCGACGGCGGCGCGGTTCTCGGGGTCGGTGATGCGGCCGTCGTCGACGGTGAAGACGAGCGTCGAGTCGACGCCGGCGAACGCCGGGCTGTGCTCCTTGAAGAGGTCGACCGCCTCCTGGGACTCGGTACCCGGGATCGCGAAGTCGTCGGCCGCCTTGCCGCCCTGACCGGCGACGACGCCGAGGACGAGGACCGTGAGGAGCGCGCCGGCGAGGCCGCGCTTCCAGTGGTGGGTGAGCGCGCGGGCGACGCGCGCGAGCAGGTGGGACATGCGGGTGGCTCCGGCGGGAGAGGTGGGCGGCGGCCCGTGGGGGAGGGCGCCGCCGGAACGCTAGCAGACAGCGAGTGCAATCTCGCAGTCTGTGCAGAAATCACACAGCAGGGTGCGCGCGCCGCTCGCGGAGGGCGTGGATCCCGCCGCGGAGGAACGCGAAGGCCTCCTCGAGGATCTCCTCGGGCGTCGGCTCCGCCTCGCCGGCCGCGCGGTCCCCGGCGTCCTCGAGGGCGACGAGCGCCGCGACCGCGGCGGCGGCGACGAGCCGGGGGCGCAGCCCGTCCGACTGCTCTGCGAGGTCGGCCGCGACGCCCTCGCGGAGGAGCGCCTCGAACTCGGAGAGCTTCGCCGCGTGGCGCGCCGCGAGCGTCGGGGTCGCGCGGATGATGTCCCGCCGGCAGCGCTCCGCGCGATCGGTCGGGTCCATGTCCGCCATGACGTCGACGATCCACGCCTGGAGCGTGTCGAGCGTCGTCTCGCCGGCCTCGCGTGCCCCGAGCCGCCGGGCGAGCTCCTCGAGCGCGTCGGGCATGTCCGCGAAGACGACGTCCTCCTTCGAGGGGAAGTACGCGAAGAAGGTCCGCGGCGAGATGTCCGCCGCCTCGGCGACGTCCGCGACCGTGACGGCGTCGAAGCCGCGCTCGGCGAAGAGGCGGACCGCCTCGCGGACGATCGCCTCGCGCGTCCGCTGCTTCTTGCGCTCGCGCAGTCCAGGGCTCATCCGTCCGAGGCTAGCAATCCTGCACTCGCTGCAGAATCGCACGACCCCCGAGGGGTCTGCACCGACGACCGAGCGTGAAACCCGCGTCGGTCGCGTCCGTACACTGGGGACATGGCCTCCACGACCGTCGAGAAGCTCCTGCTCGCCGCCCCCCGGGGCTACTGCGCCGGGGTCGACCGCGCCGTGCAGACCGTCGAGCGCGCCCTCGAGCTCCACGGCGCGCCCGTCTACGTCCGCAAGGAGATCGTCCACAACAAGCACGTGGTCGAGCAGCTCCGCGAGCGCGGGGCGATCTTCGTCGACGAGCTCGACGACTCGATCCCGGAGGGCGCGATCACGGTCTTCAGCGCCCACGGCGTCTCCCCGATGGTCCACGACGAGGCCGAGCGGCGGAAGCTGCGGACCATCGACGCGACGTGCCCGCTCGTCACGAAGGTCCACCGCGAGGCGGTCAAGTTCGCCCAGGAGGGCTACACGATCGTCCTCATCGGCCACGACGGCCACGAGGAGGTCGAGGGGACGATGGGCGAGGCGCCCGACTCGATCGTCCTCGTCGAGACCGAGGCCGACGTCGACGCACTCGAGGTCGCCGATCCCGAGAAGCTCGCCTACGTCTCCCAGACGACGCTCTCCGTCGACGAGACCGCGCAGATCATCCGCCGGCTGCGTGAGCGCTTCCCGAGCATCACCGGTCCCCGCACCGACGACATCTGCTACGCGACGACGAACCGCCAGGCGGCCGTCAAGCAGATGGCGCAGCACTGCGACCTCGTCCTCGTCATCGGGTCGAAGAACTCGTCGAACTCGAACCGCCTCGTCCAGGTCGCCGAGGAGCACGGTGCCCGCGCGCACCTCATCGACAACGAGACCGAGGTCGATCCCGCCTGGTGCGAGGGCGTCCGCGTCGTCGGCATCTCCTCCGGGGCGAGCGCGCCCGAGGAGCTCGTCCAGCGCCTCGTCGCGTTCTTCCGCGACCGCGGCGTCGAGGACGTCAGCGAGTTCGAGGTCCTCCAGGAGGACGTGCGCTTCATGCTCCCGAAGCCGATCCGCCAGGCGATGGCGGCGGCCCAGTCCTGAAGGGCCCGCGCGGCTCGTCCATCCGTCCACGTCCTGCCGCCCCGCGTGCCGCGCGGCCGATTGGCAGGGTGTGAGGACCACCGCCCCGGACGCCGACCCCGGCACGCTGCCGCAGCTCGAGGGCGAGAGCGAGCTCCGCGCCCGCCTCGTCCGCACCGGAGGCCACCTCATCGCGCTCGGATGGGGGCTCGCGCTCGGCGGCGCGCTCGTCGCGTCCGGGCCGCCTCCATCCGGGGACGCCGCGCTCCTCGTCGTCGCCGCGGGGCTCGTGGGCGGCACGTTCACCGCGGCGCTCCCCGCCGGTCGCCGCGCGCGCATGCGGACGGAGATCGTCGCCGCGGCCCTCGTCCTCCACGTCCTCGCGATCGCGGCCGCGCTCGACTCCACCGGGACGGTCGCCGCAGGCGCCTCCGTCCTCGCCGCCGCCTACGCCGGCGCTGTCGTCCCGGGGCGCCGCGCCTCGCGCGCGCTCGTGGTCGCCGCCGCGGCCGCGCCGGTGCTCGTCGCCGCGCTCGCCTCCGGCCGCTCCGGCGACATCCTCGGCGCCGCGGCCGCCCTCGCCCCGGTCGCGCTCGTCGTCGGCCTCGTCGCCGCCGCTCTGCGCGCCGAGGCGGCACGACGCGAGTCGATCCTCTGCGCCCTCGTGCGACGCGACCCGCTCACCGGTGTCCGCAACTACCGCGGGCTCCACGAGCAGCTCGCCGAGACCGTCGCCCGCGACCCGCAGCGCTTCGCCCTCCTCACGATGGACGTCGACGCGTTCAAGGCCGTCAACGACCGCTACGGGCATCTCGAGGGGGACCGCCTCCTCCGCGAGGTGAGCAAGGCGCTCGTCGACAACGTCCGCGGCAAGGACCTCGTCGCCCGCCAGGGCGGGGACGAGTTCGCTGTGCTCGCGCCCGAGACCGGTGAGGAGGGCGCGCAGGCCCTCGCCGCCCGCATCGAGAAGGCGATCTCCGAGATCGAGCTCATCGAGAGCGGGCCTCTCTCCGCGTCGATCGGCATCGCCGTCTATCCCGACGACGGCACGACGGTCGAGGAGATCCTCGAGCGCTCGGACGACGCGCTGCGGGAGCTGAAGGTGACGCGTCGCGTCGACGTCATCCCCGGCTGACCGCGCGAGATGCAGCTTCGTCACCGCAGCGGTGACGAAGCTGCATCTCGCGGAGGTTGACGGGAACATGCGCGCGTGATCGCGCTCGAGGGCCTGCACGCCGTCAAGCACGCGGCCCGCTTCGGCGCCGACGTGCGGGACGTCCGCGTCGCCGATCGCGCCGCGGCGCTCGCGCTCGCCGCCGACCTCGCCCCGGATCTCGTCGCCCTCCTCGAGGGCGCCGCGGAGGTGGGGGAGGAGGCGGTCCGCGCCGCGGCCGGCGGACGGTCCGTCCCGACCGGTGTCGTCGCCCGCGCGGCGCGGCCGGAGACGTCCATCGCCGACGTGCTCGCCGCGGAGGGTCCCGTCGTGCTCCTCGACAGGCCCCGCGCGGCGGGCAACGCCGGCGCGGCGATCCGCGTCGCCGCCGCGGCCGCCGCGGCCGGCGTCCTCGTCACGGGCGAGCTCGACCCGTGGCATCCGGTCTGCGTCCGCGGGGCGGCGGGCCTCCAGTTCGCCCAGCCGGTCGCCCGGGTCCCCGGATCGCTCCCCGGCGACCTCCGCGCGCGCCCGCTCGTCGCGGTCCATCCCTCGGGAGCGACGCGGATCGGCGCCGATCCGCTGCCCCGCGACGCCGTCCTCGCGTTCGGGACCGAGCGCACGGGCCTCGACGCGGCGCTCCTCGCCCGCGCGGACGTCGTCGCCGCGATCCCCATGCGCCCCGGCGTGAGCAGCCTCAACCTCGCGACCGCCGTCGCGGTGGCGCTCTACTCGCAACCGACCTGACGACACTCGCCCCAGGCGTGAGCTCCGTCATGGGGTGGGCGCATACGCTGCAGCGATGCCCAGGATCTGCGTCATCACCGGAGCCTCGAGCGGGATCGGCGAGGCGACCGCGCGCCGCCTCGGCCGCGAGGCCGACACGGTCGTCGTGCTCGTCGCCCGGCGCAAGGAGCGTCTCGAGGCCCTCGCCGCCGAGCTGCCGAGCGCGACGGCGGTCGCGGTCGACCTCCTCGACGACGACGCTCCCGCCCGGGTCCGCGCGCACGTCGAGGAGGCGCACGGCGGCCGGCTCGACCTCCTCGTCAACAACGCCGGAGCGGCGTGGCGCGGGACGTTCGCCGACACCGGCTGGGAGAACGTCCGACGGCACATGGCGATCAACTTCGATGCGCAGCTCCGGCTCACCGAGGCGCTGCTGCCGCTCCTGCGCGCGAGCGCGCCGAGCCAGATCGTCAACGTCTCGAGCACGGCCGGCCGGGTCTCGCGCGCCGGCACGGGCGCCTACAGCGCGAGCAAGTTCGCGCTCGCGGGCTGGAGCGACGCGCTCCATCAGGAGGAGGCGCCGCACGGCGTGCACGTCGGCCTCGTGCTCCCCGGCTTCGTCGCGACCGAGGGCTTCCCGCAGCGCGAGCTCGTCGAGCGGGCGGCGACGCGGTGGATGGTCTCGACCCCGGAGAACGTCGCCGAGGCGATCGTCGACGCGGGCCCGGGCGGACGGGCGGAGCGCTACGTCCCGCGCCCGTACTGGCTCGCGGCGGTGGCGCGCGTCCTCCTCCCGCGCCTCGTCAGCCGGGCGACGGGCGGCGGCGGGCTCACGCCCAGCTCACGCCCCGGCGGGTCCTGAGAAGTAGCCTTCACCTGACCCGTGCGGACGCTCGTCATCAGCGACCTCCACCTCGGCAACGTCCGCGGGACCGACGTCCTGAGGCGTCGCGGTCCCCTCGAGGAGCTGTGCGTCGCCGTCGCCGACGTCGAGCGGCTCGTGCTCCTCGGTGACACGCTCGAGCTGCGGCACGCGCCCGTCCGCGAGGTCGTCGCGGAGGCGCGGCCGGTCCTCTCCGCCCTCGGAGAGGCGCTGGGGCCGGGTGGCGAGCTCGTGCTCGTCACCGGCAACCACGACCACCACCTCATCGCGCCCTGGCTCGAGGACCGGGCCTTCGGCGCCGCCCCCGGCCTCTCGCTCGAGGAGGAGGTGCCCGTCCGGACGTCGACCGCGCTCGCGGCGATCGCCGAGGCGGCGGCACCCGCCCGCGTCGACGTCCGATTCCCCGGGCTGTGGCTGCGGGAGGACGTCTACGCGATCCACGGCCACTACCTCGACCGCCTCATCACGCTCCCGTCGTTCGAGCGCCTCGCCCTCGGAGCGATGAGCCGCGTCGTCGGGCAGGTCCCCGAGGGCCGCGGCGCCGCGCGCCCGGAGGACTTCGAGTCGGCGCTGCAGCCGCTCTACGCCTGGATGCACGCGGTGGCGCAGAGTCCCGCCGGCACCTGGTCGGCGAAGCGGCAGCGCAACTCGGCGGACACGTGGCAGACCCTCACCGGCGAGGCGGGGGCCGAGAGCGGGGCGCGCACCTCGCCTCGACGGCGCGCGCGCACCGCCGCGATGCGCGCGGCGTTCCCCGTCGCCGTCCGGGCGCTCCACGCCGCCGGACTCGGCCCCCTCAACCACGACATCAGCGGCGTCGAGCTGCGCCGCGCGGGACTGCGCGCGATGAGCGACGTCGTCTGGCGGCTTGGACTCGACGCCGAGCACGTCGTCTTCGGGCACACGCACCGCTCCGGGCCGCACCCCCACGACGCCCCGGGTGAGTGGCGCCTCGCCGCGACGGGGACGCAGCTCCACAACGCCGGCTGCTGGGTCGACGAGCCGGTCTTCGCGACGGGCGGTCCCGAGAGCCCCTACTGGGCGGGGCGGGGCCTCTACGTCGACGAGAGCGGCCCGCCGCGGCTCGAGCGCATCGTCACCGACCTCGGCTGAGGCCGTCTTCCGGGAGGGCGGCGCCGTGTCGGCCGCCCAGGCGCGGGTCCGGGCTCAGACCTGCTCGCCCGGGACCGCGCCCTGCGGCGCGAGGCCCGCGGTGAAGACGGTGCGGTGGACGGTGACCCCGTCCCCCGCACGCAGCTCGAGGACCGCGGAGGTGTGGCGAGCGTGCCGCGCGACCCGCAGGGCCCCCGGTCCCTCGACGGACACGTGCGTGCCGTCGACGCCGAGCGATCCCTCGCCGGAGACGACCACCCAGACCTCGCCGGCCTCGTACGGGCCGCTGTAGGGGCCCTCGACGTCCTCCGTGGGGACGACGAGGAGCGCCTCGGGATCGTCCTCGGGGCGGACGTAGGGGGCGAGCTCGCGCTCGACGCCGAGGAGCTCCTGGATCGCGCGCTCCGTCTCGTGGTAGCCGCCCTCGCCGTGGTGGTACTCGAAGAGCTTCTGCTGCGGATCGAAGAGGTACCGCGACGGCCATCCGCGGGTCGCGTAGAGACCCCAGACCTCGAGGTCGGTGTCGAGGCAGACGGCGTGCTCGATCCCGAGGCGCTCCACGGCGGCGCGGACGGCGTCCTCGTCGCGGCCGAGGTCGGAGCCGGGCGAGTGCACCGAGACGACCCGGAGGCCCTCCTCGCCGTAGCGGGCGTGCCACTCCTTCATGTACGGGAGGGTCCGCAGCGAGCTCGGCAGGGTGATGTCGAAGAACTCGACGAGCACCGGCCTTCCGCGCTGCTTGTCCATCCGCAGGGTCGCGACGTTGATCCACGAGACCGACGTGGGGAAGGGCGGGGCGTGGATGGTGTCGACGGGCGCGCGCACGGGCCGCGACGGTAGCACCGGGCGCGCCGTCGCGGACTCAGCTACTACGCTGTAGGAAGTGCGTCGTCCCACCCGCCTCGCCGCCGCGGCGCTCGGCCTGTCCGCGCTCGCCCTCGTCGTCGCCGTCGCCGTCCCGGAGTCCGCACTCGCGCACGGTCTCGTCGGCCGCCAGGACCTCCCGATCTCGAAGTGGCTCTTCGCGTGGGGGGCCGCGCTCGTCCTCGTCGTGAGCTTCGTCGCGCTCGCCGTCCTCTGGCCGACGCCGCGGCTCGAGAGCGAGCGGGGCCGCGCGAGCCGGCGCCTCTTCGCGCTCCCGCGGGCGCTCGAGGTCCTCGCCGGCGCCGTCGGCGTGGCGCTCTTCGCCGCGACGGTGTGGGCGGGGTACGCGGGAACGGAGACGGAGTCCGCGAACCTCGCGCCGACGATGGTCTACGTCATCTTCTGGGTCGGCGTGCCCGTGGTCTCGCTCATCGTGGGCGACGTCTTCCGCGCGCTCAACCCGTGGCGGGCGACGGCGCGTGCGGCCGCGGGGCTCGCGGCCCTCCTCTCCGGCCGTCGGCGGGCGGGCGAGCCGGAGGACGGCGCCGCCGCGGCCGGGCTCCCGGAGCCGATCCCGTACCCGGTGCGGCTCGGGCAGTGGCCGGCCGCTCTCGGCATCCTCGTCTTCGCGTGGTTCGAGCTCGTGGCCGCGGACGGGAGCAAGCCCTCGCTCCTCGCGACGCTCGCGCTCGTCTACTTCGCCGTCCAGCTCGTCGGCATGAGCGTGTACGGGATCGAGTCCTGGTCGCGCAACGCGGACCCGTTCGGCGTCGTCTTCTCGCTCTTCGCATCGCTCGCCCCGCTCGAGGCGCGCGACGGCGCGCTCCACCTCCGTCGCCCGCTCGCCGGGGCGACGCGCATCCGTCCGGTCGCCGGAACCGTCCCGCTGCTGTGCGTCCTCATCGGCACGACGAGCTTCGACGGCTTCGCCGAGGGGCCGACGTGGTCGGACATCGCGCCCGATCTCGCGCGCTTCTTCACCGAGGACGTCGGCCTCTCCGCCGAGCGCGGCATCGAGGTCACGTTCACGATCGGCATGCTCGCGATGGTCCTCGTCGTCGCCGCCCTCTACCGGCTCGGCATCGAAGGCATGAAGACGATCGGCGGCGGGGTCGACGCGACGACGCTCGGACGCCGCTTCGTCCACACCCTCGTCCCGATCGCGCTCGCCTACGTCGTCGCGCACTACGCGACGCTCCTCGCCCACCAGGGGCAGGCGATCGCCTATCTCGCCTCCGACCCGCTCGGCGACGGCTCCGACTACTTCGGCACCGCCGACTCGACGATCGACTACTTCATCACCGGCAACGCCGTCTGGTACATCCAGGTCGGAGCGCTCGTCCTCGGGCACGTCGCCGGCCTCGTCCTCGCGCACGAGCGCGCGCTCGTCGTGTACAGGCGCGTACGCGACGCGACGCGTTCGCAATACTGGATGCTCGCGGTGATGGTCGGCTTCACGAGCCTCGGCCTCTGGCTCCTCTCCGCGCAGGCGACATGACCTTCGTCCTCGCACACGCCGGGCACTGGGCCGTCTCCCTCCTCTACGTGCTGCCCGTGGTCGTCCTCGTCGGCGCGCTCGTCTGGCAGCGCCGCAAGGACGACCTCGAGGAGGACGAGGACGAGGGCGTCTTCGCCGAGGGCGCCTGGGACGACGATCTCTGACCGCGGGCGGCGGCGGGACCGTCAGCCGGCCGCGAGCGCGGCCCAGGCCGCGTCGGCGCGCTCCTCGGCCGCGACGTAGACCGCGTACGCCTCGCTGGAGCCGGGCCGCTGCCGCCACGCCCGGTAGGCGTCGAGGGACTCGTCGCGGGCGTCCCTCCACGCATCGCGCAGCGCGTCGTCGGCGGGCGCGGGACGGCGCACGACGATCTCGCGCGTGTCCTGGAGCGCATCGAGGAGGTCGTGGATGGTCTCGCGGCGCATCTCTCTCGTCCTCCGTGTTCCCGTCGCGCGCCCGGGCCACGTGCGGGTGGGCGCGAAGGCGCTCAGGAACACGGTGCGCCGGGCGCGGTCGCGGCCCCGGTCGACGGCTACCCTTCGATGAGTGCAGCTCACGCGGCTCCACCTCGTCCTCGCGACGCTCGTCGCCTGCGCGTTCTCCGCCTTGGTCGCCGTGACGCTCGCGAACCGCGGGGGAGACGCCGCGCCCGCCTCCGTCACGGGGCCCGAGGGCTTCCGCGGCGGCGTGCGTCCCGCCATCCCGCCGCAGGACTTCCGGCTGCGCGACCAGGACGGCCGGCCGGTGTCGCTCGCCGACCTGCGCGGGGAGGTCGTCGTCCTCACGTTCCTCTACACGACGTGCGAGGACACCTGCCCGACGGCGGTCCAGCAGATCCGCGGGGCGCTCGACGACCTCGGCCACGACGTGCCCGCCCTCGCGATCTCGGTCGACCCCGAGAACGACACCGCGGAGCGCGCCCGCCGCTTCCTCGTGAAGCACAAGGTCCCGAACCGGGTCCGGTTCCTCCTCGGGGACCGGTCGACGCTCGCGCCGATCTGGAAGTCGTACGGCATCGGCCCGCAGGGCGAGGACTTCGACCACTCGGCCTACGTCCTCCTCATCGACCGGCAGGGCAGGCAGCGGATCGGCTTCCCCGTCGGTCAGCTCACGCCCGAGGCGCTCGCGCACGACATCGCGAAGCTCGAGCGCGAGCCCGCGTGAGCGCGCGCGTCGTCTCCGTGCAGGTCGGCCGGCCCGCCGACCTGCCGTGGGACGGCGGGATCCTGCGCAGCGCGATCGAGAAGCACCCGGTCGCCGGTCCGGTCCGCGTCGGCCGCTGCGGTGCGGACGGCGACGAGCAGGCGGACCTCACCGTGCACGGAGGCGTGGACAAGGCGCTCTGCTGCTTCCCCGGCGAGCACCTCGACTGGCTCTCCGGCGTCGTGGGAACCGACGCCGGGCCCGGGGCCGTCGGCGAGAACCTCACGCTGCACGGCCTCGTCGAGACCGACGTGCGGATCGGCGACGTCCTCACGGCCGGCACGGTCGTCGGCGAGGTCTGCCAGCCGCGCGGGCCCTGCGTGAAGCTCGCCGCCCGCCACGGCGTGCCGGACCTCCCGTGCCTCATGGCGCGCTCCGGGCGCTGCGGCTTCTACCTGCGCATCATCGACGCAGGCGTCGTCGCGGCGGGCGACGAGGTCGCGACGCTGCGGCGGGGGCCCGGCCCCACGGTCGCCGACGTGGCGAGGGTGACGTACGTGGAGCGTGACGACCTCGCCCTCCACGACGAGGTCCTCGGCGTCGACGCCCTCGCGGCGCAGTGGCGCGCGGTCCTCGTGGCGCGGCTCGCGCGCCGGAGGTCCGGGGCCCGCGACGCGGGGCGCTGAGGCGGCGGCGGCCTGCCGCCTACGGCTCGACGAGCCCGCGGCGGATCGCGTACCGGACGAGCTCGACCCGGTCGCGCATCCCGAGCTTGCGCAGGAGGTTCCCGCGATGGGATTCCACGGTCTTCTCCGAGAGATGGAGGATCTCGCTGATCTCGCGGTTCGTGTGGGCCTCGGCGATGAGCTTGAGGACCTCCTGCTCGCGTGGTGAGAGCGGCTCGGTCGGGCCCGACTCCGGGTCGGCGAGCCACTCGCGCACGAGGCGGCGCTGCGCGGCGTTCGTGAGGAACGGCTCGCCGCGCCCGACGGCGCGGACCGCGTCGACGAGCGACTGGTCGGCCTCCGCCTTGAGGACGTAGCCGCCCGCGCCGGCCTTCAGCGCCTCGAAGAGATAGCGCTCGTCGTCGTGCATCGAGAGGACGAGGATGTCCACCTCGGGCGCCTGCGACTTGATCTCGCGTGCGGCCTGGAGCCCCGTGAGCTTCGGCATCGCGACGTCGAGGACGCAGAGGTCGGGACGGTGCTTCAGCGCCTCCTCGACGGCCTCCGCGCCGTCGGCCGCCTCGGCGACGACCTCCATGTCCGGCTGGCGCTCGAGAAGGAGCCGCAGGCCGCCGCGTACGACCCCGTGGTCGTCGGCGATGAGGAGCCTCACGACGCGACCTCGAGGACGGGGGCGACGGGGAGTCCGACGGGGACGACGGGAGGACGCACGCCGAGGTGGAGCTCGACCGTCGTCCCCGCGCCGGGTCGGGAGCGGATCTCGACCGCGCCGCCCACGAGACGGGCGCGCTCGCGCATGCCGTCGAGACCGAGCCCGCCTTCGCGGCGGGCCGCGAAGCCGCGGCCGTCGTCGCACGTGCGCACGACGACGTGGGGCGGGGTCCCGGTGCGGGTGATCTCGACGGTGACGTTGCGCGCCTCGGCGTGGCGCGCGACGTTCGAGAGGCCCTCCTGCACGACGCGGTAGACGACGAGCTGCTCGTCGGCGTCGAGGAGCGAGAGGTCGACGTCGTGCGCGACGTCGAGCCGGGGGCGGGTCCCGCAGGGCGCGCGGAAGCGGTCGAGCAGGCCGTGCAGCGCCTCGAGGAGCCCGTGGTCGTCGAGGGCGGTCGGCCGCAGCTCGCGGGCGAGGCGCAGCAGCTCGGCCATCGCCTGGCCGGCGAGCTGCTTCGTCTCGCGCAGCTCCTCGGCGAGAGGCCCGGCGGCGTCGTGGCTCGCCGCCTCGAGCCGCAGGAGGAGCCCGGTGAGCGACTGGTTCGCCTCGTCGTGGAGGTCGCGCGCGATCCGCGCCCGCTCCGCCTCCTGGCCGTGGAGCACGGCGCGGGCCGTGCGCATGCGCTCCTGCTCGATGCGGTCGAGCATCCGGTTGAACGCCTCCTGGAGGCGGACGACCTCGTCGGTGTCGAGCGCGCCGTGCTCCGCGCGCACGCCCGGACGGGCGAGATCCACGCGCTCCATCGTCGCGATGAGCCGCTCGAGAGGGGCGAACCGGCGGCGCAGCACGACGCCGTTGACGAGGATCGTCGCGAGGAGCGCGGCCGCGAGGAGGAGCTGGCGCTCGGCGGAGGCGACATCGGTGATGTCGGCGCTCGTCGTGACCGTCGCAGCGAGAACCGCCGCGCAGATGAGCAGCGCGTTGACCGCGAGGACCTGGGCGTGAAGCGACGGACGGGGCACGGGGAGGAATGGGGTCTGCACCCCATATCGGCGCCCCGGGCCGGGACCGATACCCCTGGTGAGCGGAAAGCTCCCCACCACCTCGGACCCGGACATCCGTGGGATGCGCTCGCCGGAATGCGGACCGGTCGGCGCACGTGGGCCTGTGGAGACAGCGATCGGGCGCGGCGGAACCCTCCAGCCGCGCCCGATCTGCGTGTGCCCCCGGTGGCGATGCGGCATCATGGAGGTGCTGCCCGCCCCTGCCACCGCGGGCCGCTATACTTTGTGAAGTCGAATACCCGACCGTCATTCAGGTGATTTCGCGATGAGCCCTTCGGGCGCCGAGTTCCTCAAGCAGGTGAAGAGCCAGATCCAGGAGGTCGACCCGTCGGAGGTCCTGCCCCTCCTCGGCAACGGCGTCCCCGTCATCGACGTCCGCGAGGCGGAGGAGGTCTCCGCCGGCAAGCTGCCCGGTGCGGCGTTCGTGCCCCGCGGGCACCTCGAGACGCGGATCGAGTCCGTCGCTCCCGACCGCTCGCAGCGCGTCATCCTCTACTGCGCCTCCGGCAACCGCTCCGCGCTCGCCGCGCGCACGATGATGGACGACCTCGGCTACGAGCGCGTCGAGTCGATGACGGGCGGCTACACGCTGTGGAAGGACCGCGGCTACGAGGTCGAGGTCCCGTTCCAGTGGACGGCCGAGCAGCGTCAGCGCTACTCGCGCCACTTCCTCCTTCCCGAGGTCGGCGAGGAGGGGCAGCAGAAGCTCCTCGAGGCGAAGGTCCTCCTCCTCGGCGCCGGTGGCCTCGGCTCGCCGACGGCCCTCTACCTCGCCGCGGCGGGCGTCGGGACGCTCGGCATCGTCGACGACGACACGGTCGACGTCTCGAACCTCCAGCGCCAGGTCATCCACACGACCGGCCGAGTCGGGATCCCGAAGGTCGACTCCGCCGAGGAGTCGATCCACGAGCTCAACCCCGACGTGAACGTCGTCAAGCACGAGACGCGTCTCGACGCCTCGAACATCATGGAGATCATCGGGGCCGGCGCCGACGGCGAGCCCTACGACATCGTGGTGGACGGCGTCGACAACTTCCCCACCCGCTATCTCCTCAACGACGCGACCGTCCGGCTCAAGATCCCCGTCGTGAGCGCGGCCATCCTCGGCTTCGAGGGGCAGCTCAGCGTCTTCGCGCCGTACGAGGGCCCGTGCTACCGCTGCCTCTTCCGCCAGCCGCCGCCGGCCGAGCTCGCGCCGAGCTGCGGGGCCAACGGCGTGCTCGGCGTCCTCCCGGGGACGATGGGCCTCCTCCAGGCGACCGAGGTCGTGAAGCTCGTCCTCGGTGTCGGCGACCCGCTCATCGGCCGGCTCCTCATGTACGACGCGCTCGGCGCGACGACGACGGAGCTCAAGGTCCGCCGCGATCCGGAGTGCCCGATCTGCTCGCGCGACCCGGACGAGATCTCCGAGGACGAGATGGGCGTCTTCCCGGACTACGAGGCGTTCTGCGCCTCCGCCGGCTGACCGCTCCGACTATCGTCCGCGCAATGGCCACGATCCGCATCCCGCCCGTCCTGCGTCCCGCCGTCGGCGGCGAGCGCGAGGTGACCGCCGAGGGCTCCGACGTCGGAGCCGTCCTCACGGCGCTCACCGAGGCGCATCCGGAGACGAAGTCGCAGATCTTCGGCGCCGACGGCGATCTCAACCGCTACGTCAACGTCTACCTCAACGACGAGGACGTCCGGGTCCTCGACGGCCTCGGCACCTCCGTCGGCGAGGGCGACACCCTCGTTATCCTGCCGGCGATGGCCGGCGGCTGAAGCCCCTCCGAATCACGTTCCCGCGCCCTTCTCCGGATCCTCACGGGCCGGAGTGAGGGCCTCGCTACACTTCGTAAAGTCATGGCGCTCCCGCCCCTCGAGACCCGTCCCTGCGGCGGTCGCTACGGCGACATCGTCCAGTCGATCGGGAACACACCCCTCGTCGAGCTCAAGCGGCTCTCGCCGAAGCCGGGCGTCCGGATCTGGGCGAAGCTCGAATCGGCGAATCCCACCGGATCGGTGAAGGACCGCGTCGCGAAGTCCCTCATCGAGGACGCCGAGGAGAAGGGTCTGATCCGTCCCGGGCAGACCATCCTCGAGCCGACCTCCGGCAACACGGGCATCGCGCTCGCGATGATCTGCCGCCGGAAGGGCTACAAGCTCAAGGTCGTCATGCCCGAGAACGTGACGCCCGAGCGCACGCAGCTCCTCGAGATGTACGGCGCCGAGATCGTCTACAGCCCGGGCGACCAGGGCTCCAACGGGGCCGTCGCGATGGCCGTGGAGATGGCCGCCTCGGATCCCTCGTACTACATGCCCTACCAGTACGGGAACCCGGCGAACCCTCTCGCGCACTACAACGGCACCGCCCCGGAGATCCTCGAGGAGCTCGACGGGAACATCGACGCGTTCGTCGCCGGCCTCGGCACCGGCGGCACCCTCATGGGCAACGCCCGCCGGTTCAAGGAGGAGCTCGGCGACCGCGTGAAGATCGTGGCGGCGGAGCCGATGCAGGGCGAGCCCGTCCAGGGCCTCCGCTCCCTCGACGACGGCTTCATCCCCGAGATCATCGACATCTCGCTCCTCGACCGGAAGATCTTCGTCACGAACCGCGACGCGATCGTCTGGACGCGCCGGCTCCTCGACGAGGAGGGGCTCTTCGCCGGCGTCTCCTCGGGGGCGATCGCGAGCATCGCGGTCCGCATCGCGAACGAGATGGACGAGGGCAACGTCGTCTTCATCGTCTGCGACGACGGCTGGAAGTACCTGTCGAGCGGGATCTACACGCTGCCGGTCGACGAGGTCGAGAACCTCGACGCAACCGTGTGGTGGTAAGCCACGTAGGAATGGCGACAGGACTGCGAACCGAGCTGGAGAGGATGTCGAAGTGATGCCGAACATCGGACCGATGGAGCTCGTGATCGTGCTGGTCATCGCGCTCATCGTGCTGGGCCCGAAGAAGCTCCCCGAGGTCGGGCGCTCCGTGGGCAAGGGGATGCGCGAGTTCAAGGACTCCCTCAGCGGGGACAGCCGCGACGACGAGGACGAGCGCCGCGCGCTCAACGCCGACTGACCGGCCCGACGACGTGAGGATCGCCCCGGATCTGCTCGAGCGGATCGTCGAGCACGCGCGCCGCGACACGAGCGAGGAGTGCTGCGGCGTCGTCGCGGCCCGCGACGGGGTCGCGACGGAGATCCGCGAGCTCGAGAACACCGCGCACGACCGGCGGCGCTTCGAGATCGACGGCCTGCTCCTCTTCAAGGTGCTCGACGAGCTCGAGGAGCGCGGGGAGACGATCGGCGCGATCTACCACTCGCACCTCATGTCGGCGCCCGAGCCGTCGCAGACCGACATGAACTTCGCGACCGGCTGGCCCGGCGTCGAGTGGATCATCGTCGGCCTGAAGGACGGCCAGGAGCCCGAGGTGCGCTCCTGGCTCATCGAGGACTTCGACTACCGCGAGGTCCCGCTCGAGGTCGGGTAGGCCCCGGGCGTCCTCCCAGGCCGATGAGCGCTCCGCTCGTGTGTCCCGGGTGCGGCGCTCGACACCCTCCGACCGAGCGCTTCTGCCCCGCCTGCAAGCTGCCCCTCACGTTCGGCGACGAGGACGAGCTCGACGTCGCGTCGCGTCACGAGCTCGCGCGGAAGATCAAGCCGCAGTACGCCGAGGGGAGCCTCGTCCGGGTCGCGGGCGGGCGCAACCAGGCGGAGGCCGACTTCATCGCCGGGCTGCTCCTCGAGGAGGGCATCCCGAGCCTCGTGCGGCGCTCGCGCGGCTTCGACGTCCCCGAGATGCTCGCGGCAGGGCCGCGCGACGTCCTCGTCCCGCAGTCCGGCGCGTCCGCCGCACGGGAGGTGCTCCTCGAGGCCGAGCTCGTCCCGGAGCCGCTCGAGGACGTCCGGCCGGCGCGTCTCTTCGCCGCGGTCTCGGCCGGGGTGGCCGTCGTCGGACTCGTCGTCTGGGTCGGCACCGAGCTCGCGGGCTGAGCGAGGCGCGTCGTCGCTCAGCCCGCGCCGGAGGCGATCGTGGCGAGATGGCTGCGCCACACGCCCTCGACGTGGACGACGTCGTGGCCGAAGGCGTGCCGCAGGCCGCGCTCCGGTCCGTCGGGGTGCAGGCGGCGGACGAGGTCGAGGACCGCCTCGTCCCCGCGCTCCCGCGCGAGGAGGTCGAGGACGGTGCCGCCGAGGAGGAGCGCGTCGCGGGCGCTCGGCGGGAACGACGGCTTCGGTCCCTCACGCAGGCGCCGCGCGATCGCCGGCCGTGCGTACGCCGTCTGCCCGCCGAAGTACTGCCCGGCCCCGAACGCGAGCCACGCCCAGCGGAGCGCCCGCAGCGTGCGGCCCGGCCGCCAGGGAGGGGGCAGCAGCTCGTTGTGGTGGCCGACGACGAGCTGCGCGTAGAGACCGGCCGGGGCGAGGAGCGCCATCTCGCGCGAGCCGGGGACGTTCGAGGCCCGTGCCGCGAGCCGCCGCGGGGCGAGCAGGTGGATCTCGCGCGCGGTCACCCACCCGGCGAGGTAGCGACGGGCGGCGGGGGCCGTGAGGCGCTGGGCGAGCGGCACGTACGGCTGCGCGAGGGCGAGCGCGAGCGGCGAGGTGTGGACGACGACGGCGACGTCGCGGGGGACGTCGCCGAAGGCGCGCTCGAGGCGGCTGCGCGTGTCCTCGAGGAGCTCGAGGACGGAGGTGACGTCGTCCTCGTCGGCGAGCTCGTGCCGTGCGGTGAAGCTCGGGCTCGTCGTCTCGACCCAGGGCACCGCTCAGCTCGCGCGGGCGGCGTCGCGCTCGTAGGCGAGCTCGGTGCGGATGCCGCGGGCCGCGAGGGTCGCGTCGGCGTCGAGCAGGTCGCGTGCGCCGGTGAGCGCGGCGGCGAGGCGCGCCGCGCTGCCGATCGCGGCCTCGGGGTCGAAGCAGCGCAGATCGCCCCCCGCCTCGGTCAGCTCGACGGCGCGGCGGCCGGCGCGGATGGTCGTCGTGCCCCGCTCGCCGCGCAGGCAGCGGACGGCCATGGCGCTCGCCTCGGTCGGGACCTCGGCGATCGCGGCGTCGAGCCGATCCGCGGCGCCCTCGGGGAGAGCGAGCGTCCCGAGGTCGCCCCCGGCGGCGCGCACCTCCTCGACGCGGGCCGCGAACTCGGCGGGCCGCAGCTCGCCGTCGCACCCGGCGCCGAAGACGACGAGGAGCGACTCCACGCCGACCGGGAGCGCCCGTGAGGCGGCGAGGAGGAGCGAGTCCGCGAGCGGGCTCGCGAGCCCCGGCTCGTCGCCGTGGGCGAGGACGTCGCCGCCGACGTCGAGGAGGACGATGAGGTCGCAGCCGAGCCGGCCCGCGGCGGTCACGAGCCCGTCGGCGACGGCGGCCGGACCGGGGTTCGGATCGACGATCACGGTCTCGGTGCCGAGCACGCCGGCCATGCGGCTCTCGGCGAACGCGAAGCCGCCGGGGCCGGTCGTCTCGGGGCCGGCGAGCGCGACGGCCGGGTGGAGGACGTCCCGAAGGCCGTCGATCTCGTCGAGGCGACGAGGACCCGGGAGAGGGTCGATCGGCCGGCGCTCCCAGGTGAGACCACCGACGACGCACGGGGTCCCGAGCACCTCCGAGGCGAGCGCGAACGCGAGGGCGCCGACGACGTCGCCTCCGCCGCCGATGCCGACGACGAGGGCGCGCTCGGCGGCGGCCACGCGTTCGGGGGCCGCCCCGGAGATGGGGGTCCGACTAGACGAGGGCGGGAACCTTGCCCTCGCAGATGGACGCGATCGTCTCGGACGCGCGCTCGAACTCCTCGTCGGAGAGGACCGGCGTGCCCTCGAAGGGCAGGTCGCGGTTGATCTCCAGCCAGGAGCGGCAGCCGCCGAAGTCGTCGCGCACCTTCACCGTGACCGGACGCGGGATCCGGTACGTGCGGAGGAGGAGGACGTGGAGCGGGTGCCGGCGCTTCCAGCGCAGGCGCTTCTCCGCGTAGTCCGTCGTCCAGACGTAGAACGGCGAGAGCTCGTTGACGACCCGCGGGTCGTCGATCGTGAAGTGCGCGGCGACCTCGGCCCACGCGCGGATGCGGACGCGCTCCGGCTGGGCGATGCCGCCGTCGCGCGTGAGCGCGTGGACGGGGGGCTCGCCGTCGGCCCAGACGCCCTCCTCGAGCGCGCGGCGCATCTCGGGGAGATGCGAGTCGCGGACGAGGTCGTTCTTCTGATGGTCGAAGGTCGGGTAGAGGAAGAAGCGATCGTAGTCGAGCTGGAAGTGCTTCTCCGGCTCGCGGATGCCGCCCTTGCGCAGCGTGAGAAGCTGCTCGCCTTCGGCGAGAGCGCGGACGGTGACCGCCCATTCCTTGAATGCAATAGGCATAGAGAGTTCAGGGAGAGGGGGATGACAAAGGGAATCCCGCGAGCGGTCGCCCGGATGAGCAGGCGAAGACGCGGGATGTGAAAGATGTTCGCAAATGATCCTGCGATGTGCCAAATGTTCCTGCAAATAGGGCACATTCTCGAGAGATAAAGTGGCGCGCCGGCGCTCATCTGTTCGACATCGCGGACAGATGTCTTCGACCGGATGGAGGTCGTGGCGGCTGGTGGCCGTGTCCTCGGCGTCGGCGATCGGACGGGGAGCGGACATTCCCCTTCACTCCGCAACCCGGCCTCCGGCCGTCTTGCGACGCCGTTCCGGGGAACGTCCGCTCCCCGTCCGGCGGGCCGAGGCGGCGGCCCGGGCGCTGCCTTCCCCCATCCGGTGCTCGGGGAGCGCTTCGGTGGCAGCGCGACCGTGCTGCTGCCTCCGCGGAGACCGGTCCGGCCGCGCTGCCGCCCCAGCTCCCAGCAAGCTCGGCCGTGGTCGCCGGCACCCCTGCGCATGAGGCACCGCAGAGGCCGTGCGGACGGGTGACGTGACGTTCCCCTGAACGGCGTCCGAGCCGGAGCCGGAGGCGGAGGCGAGAGTGAAGGGGAACGTCACGGCGCCCGGCCGACCGCAGACGCCGATCCGGCGATGCCGGCAGCCCACGAACGCCGGCGGCGACTACAGCCGAACCCCCGCGCGGCTCTCGATGATCTCCAGCAGCGCCGCGAAGTCCGCGTCGCCGAGGCCCCGGCGGTCCGCCTCCTCGAGGATCTCGCGGGCGGACTCCGCCAGCGGGAAGGGGACCCCGGCCGCCTCGCACTCCGCGAGGCAGAGCCGGACGTCCTTGAGCATGTGCTCGAGCTTGAAGAGGGTCGTGTAGTCGTGCTCGCGCATCGGCCCGGCCTTGAGATCGAGCATCGCCGAGCCGCCGGAGCCCGAGCCGAGGACGTCGAGGACGGCGTCGAGGTCGGCCCCCGTCGCGCGCCCGGCGACGAGCACCTGCGCGAGCGCGAGGGCGTTGATGGCCGCGGTCGCGTTGTTGAGGAGCTTCACGAGCGAGCCGTGACCGGTCGGGCCCGCGTGGACGAGCCGGGAGCCCATGAGCTCGAAGAGAGGTCGCGCCCGCGCGACGTCGGCCTCCTCGCCGCCGGCCATGATCGTGAGCGTGCCGTCCGCGGCCTTCGGCGAGCTGCCGGTCACCGGCGCGTCGACGAACGCGAGGCGCCGGTCGGCGAGCGCCGCCCCCACGCGCCGGCTGTCCGACGGGGCGATCGTCGACATGTCGACGACGAGGGCGCCGGCCCGGGCGCCCTCCGCCGCCCCCTCCGCGCCGAGGAGCACCTCCTCGACGTGGGAGCCGTCGACGACCATCGTGATGACGACGTCCGCGGCGCTCGCCGCCTCCGCGGGGGACCCGGCGACCCGTCCTCCGTGGGTCCCGGCCCACTCCTCGGCCTTCGCGCGCGTGCGGTTCCACACGGTGACGTCGTGGCCCCCGCCCGCGAGGTGGACCGCCATGCGCGAGCCCATGATCCCGAGCCCGAGGAACGCGACCTCCATGATGCGATCCTACGAGGCGCCGGACGCGCCCGGCGGCGTCCCGTGGCCGCCGCCTCCCGGCGTCTCGATCCGCAGCCGCCGGCCGGCCGCGAGCTCGCCGGACCACTTCGGCGGCAGCTCCTCGCCGTCGAGGAGCGTCCGTCCGCGCGCCCCGTCCTCGCCGCCGGCGGCCCCCGCGGGCGCGTGGCGCCGCCGTTCGGCGATGACCGACGCGACGACCGGCTCGAGGACCTCGATCTCGCGGACGAGGCCGTCGCCGCCGCGGCGGCGCCCGGCTCCGCCGCTGCCGCGGCGGATCTCGTGGCGCACGACCCGCAGCGGGAACTCGAGCTCGAGCGCCTCGACGGGCGTGTTGCGGGTGTTGCTCATCGCGACGTGCACCGCGGACGGCCCGTCGGCCTCGGCGGTCGCGCCCTGGCCGCCGCCGAGGGTCTCGTAGTACGAGAAGCGGTCGTTGCCCATCGTGACGTTGTTCATCGTCCCCTGGCCGAGCGCGCGGCCGAACGCGCGCAGGACGAGGTCGGCGACCCGCGAGGAGGTCTCCACGTTCCCGGCGGCGACCGCGGCCGGGAAGCGCGCGGCGAGCAGCGACCCCTCGGGCGCGACGACCTCGACCGGCCGGTGGGCCCCCGCGCTCGGCGGGACGTCGGGGTCCGTGAGGACCTTCATCGCGAAGACGCACGCCGACCGCGTGACGGCGATCGGGCAGTTGAGGTTGCCGCCGTGCTGCGAGGCGCTCCCCGTGAAGTCGAGGACGACGCGGTCGCCGTCGACGGTCGCCGCGAGCCGCAGCTCGAGGTCGCCCTCGTGCGCCTCGAGGACGTCGACGGCGTGCCGCGTCCCGTCCGGCATCTCGGCGAGGCAGGCGCGCGTGCGGCGCTCGGCGTAGTCGAGCACCGCCGCGGTCGTTCTCCGCAGCGCCTCCGCGCCGATCCGGTCCGCGAGCTCTCCGAGGCGCCGGACGCCTGTCGCGTTCGCGGCGAGCTGCGCGCGGAGATCGGCCCGGCGCTGCGCAGGCTGGCGCATCTGCGCGACGAGCTCGTCGATCGTCGCGGCGTCGAGGACCCGCGGCGGGATGACGACGCCCTCGTCCTCGAGCGTCGTCGAGTCGGCGGGCATCGAGCCCGGGACGCGCCCGCCGACGTCGGCGTGGTGGGCGCGGCTCGCCGCGAAGCCGAGCAGCTTGCCGGCGGCGTCGAAGGCGGGGGTGATGACGGTGATGTCCGGGAGGTGCGTCCCGCCTCGGAACGGGTCGTTGAGGATCCACGACCGGCCGGGCGCGTGCTCCTCGCCGAGGACCGCGGCGACGGCGGCCGGCATCGAGCCGAGGTGGACGGGGATGTGCTCGGCCTGCATGACCATCTCGCCGGAGGGATCGAAGAGCGCGGTCGAGCAGTCCCGCCTCTCCTTGATGTTCGACGAGTGCGCCGAGCGGATGAGGACCGCGCCCATCTCCTCGCAGGCGGCGCGCAGCGCCCCGGTCGCGACCTGCAGCGCGATCGGGTCGAGGCCGCTCACGGGTCCTCCCGGGTGAGGTGGAGGGACCCCGTCGCGTCGCGGCGCCCCGTCCACCCGTCGCGGACGACGAGGGTCGCGCCGGGGAGCGGCAGGACGGCCGGCCCGCGCACCTGGGCAGGGACGATGTCGTCGTCGTCGCGGAGGGCGACGTCCGGCCCGGGGTCGCGGTCCGTGCGCCGGACCGTGACGACCTCGATCGCCGCGTCGGGATCGCGGTAGCCGTAGCGCTCCTCGTGCAGGGCCTCGAACGCATCGCGCACCGCCGCGGGCTCCGGCGGGACGTCGCGCACCGTGAGCTCGAAGGACTGGCCGGCGTAGCGCACGTCCCATGCGACCTCGTCGGCGTCGCCGGCGGCCGCGCGGAGCGCCTCGCCGTCGAGGCCCTCGCCGGAGAGCAGCACGGTCTGCGCGTCGTCGGTCCGACGGTCGGCGGCCGCGAGCCCGAGCGCGCTGAGCACGCCGCCGTCGCGCGGGACGAGCACCCGCGAGACGCCCAGCTCCTCGGCGATCGCGCACGCGTGCAGCGGGCCGGCGCCGCCGAAGGCGAGGAGCGCGCTCTCCCGCGGGTCGACCCCGCGCTCGACCGTGACGACCCGCAGCGCGCGCACCATCTCCGCGTCGGCGACGCGGAGGATCCCGCGCGCCGTCTCCTCGCGGGCGAGCCCGAGCTCGGCGGCGAGACGGTCGACGGCCGCCGCCGCCGCGCCGACGTCGAGCCGCACGTCGCCGGCGAGCGGACGGTCGAGGTCGAAGTGGCCGAGGACGGCGTGGGCGTCGGTGACGGTCGGCTCCGCTCCGCCGCGCCCGTAGCACGCGGGCCCGGGGACGGCGCCCGCCGACCGGGGGCCGACGCGCAGCGCCCCGCCGGCGTCCCGCCAGGCGATCGAGCCGCCGCCTGCGCCGACCGTGTGGATGTCGACCATCGGCAGCGCGATCGTGCGTCCGGCGACGGTCCGTCCGGCGGACTCGGCGACGCGACCGTCCGTGACGACGCACACGTCGCACGACGTCCCGCCCATGTCGAAGCAGAGGAGGTCGCGCACGCCCGTCGCCGCGGCGAGCAGCTCGGCCGCCGCGGCGCCGCCCGCGGGTCCGCTGAGGACCGTGAGCGCCGCGTGGTCCGCGGCGACGGCGAGCGTCGCGAGCCCGCCGCTCGACTGCATGACGTCGGGGTGGGGGAGGCCCTGCTCGTCGCAGCGCGCGGCGAGGCGCCGCAGGTAGGAGCGCAGGAGAGGCGAGAGCGCGGCGTCGATCTCGGTCGTCGCGGCGCGCTCGTACTCGCGGAAGGTCCCGACGACGTCGTGCGAGAGGGAGACGTGGAGCTCCGGGAGGCGCTCGGCGAGCGCCTCGGCGAGCGCGAGCTCGTGCGCGGGGTGGCGGTCGGCGTGGAGCAGGCACACGGCGATCGCCTCGGCTTGCGTCGCCGCGACGTCGTCGGCGACCGCCCGGGCGGTCGCGGCGTCGAGCGCGCGCAGGACCGTCCCGTCGGCGGCGATGCGCTCCGGAGCGGCGATCCGGCGCTCGGGCGGGACGAGCGGCGCCGGGTGGCGGGCCTCGAGCCGGTAGAGGTCGGCGCGGTCTTGGCGCGCGAGCTCGACGAGGTCGGTGAACCCGTCGGTCGCGACGAGGGCGGTGCGCGCGCCGGCCCCCTCGAGGAGGGCGTTCGTCGCGACGGTCATCCCGTGCGCGAAGGCGGTCACCTCGCGCGGGGTCCGGCCGGCCGAGGCGAGGACCTCCTCGACCGCGGTAATCACCCCGACCGACTGGTCGTCCGGGGTGGACGGCGCCTTCGCCGTGAGGATCCGGTCGCCGTCGACGAGGACGGCGTCCGTGAAGGTCCCTCCGACGTCGACACCGAGGAGCACCCGCGCAGCGTAGAGCCGCGCGGGGCTCCGGCGACGGCCGCCGCCTCAGGCGGCGAGCCGCTCGGCCTCCTGCTCCTCGGTCTCGGCGAGGTGCTGATGCGACGGGCAGTACCCGTTGTGCGGCAGCGGCTCGCGCTGACACGCCGTCCCCCGGCGGGTCGTCGCGCGGCACTGCAGCGGGTTCCCGTGCGCGTCGACGCCGAACTCCGGCTGCTGAGCGGCGTACTCCTCCGCCCGCGTCACGTAGCCCTGCACGACCGCCCACACCCGGGCCTGTGCGGCCATCGGGAAGAAGCGGCGGATGTCGTCGAACAGCTTCCGCGCCGGACGCGCGAAGTAGTGCCGGTCCGTGGCGAGACGATCCATCGTCCGCTCACAGGACGCGAGCACCTGGGCGCGTGCGACCCGGTGGTCCGTCGCGCTCTCGTCGACGAGCGGCGCGAGCTCGCGGTAGATGGCTCGGCTGAACTGATACATGAGCGACCCTGCTCCCCTCGTTCGGGCTGGCTCCCCGTTTTCCCCGTCCCCCCGATTCGGCCCGAGACTGTGAAGGGCCGATGTGAACGCTGGGAGGAGAGTTTTGTTGAGTTCTTGTTAAGCGGCTGACCCTCCGTTCACCAAGGAAGCGGCCGCTCGGGGCCCGCAAACACTCGTCTTCTGGCCGAAGTTGCGCTCTTCGACGCAGATGAGTGCGACGGCTCGAGCCGCGGGTCGGTCAGGCCCAGGTCTCGAAGACCGGGGCGGCGTCGCCGCGCACGATCGCGTGACGACCGTCGAGCGCGGCGTCGGTGTCCGGGTGGTCGACCCGGAGGTGCGCCCCGCGCGACTCCTCGCGCAGGAGCGCGCAGCGGGCGACGAGGCGGGCGAGCGGGTGCGGATCCGCGAGGAGCCGGGTGAGCCCTTCCGCCGTGCGGGCGATCCCCGCATCGCGCCAGAGCGCGTCGCGCGTCGAGGCCTCGGGGAGGACGATCGCCGACTCGGCGGGGGGAGCGCAGAGGTGCGACGGAGACGGCGGAGCCGGCTCGCTGAGTCCGGCGTGGGCAGCGCGGGCGCCGAAGACGAAGCACTCGGTGAGCGAGTTCGACGCGAGGCGGTTCGCACCGTGCAGGCCGGTGCACGCGGTCTCTCCGACGGCGTAGAGGCCGGACAGCGAGGTCCCGCCGTCCAGGTCGGCCACGACGCCGCCCATGGCGTAGTGGGAGGCGGGCGCGACCGGGAGCCGCTCGGTCTCGGGATCGATGCCGGCCTCGCGCAGCGCGCCGACGACGTTGGGGAAGCGGCCGGGGTCGATGGCCGTCATGTCGAGCAGGACGTGCGTCGTCCCCTCGTCGGCCATGCGCTCGTGGATCGCCCTGGCGACCTCGTCGCGCGGCGCGAGCTCGTCGACGAAGCGCTCGCCGCTCGCATCGTGGAGCGTCGCGCCCTCGCCGCGGATCGCCTCCGTGATGAGGAAGCCCTCGCGGCCCCGGACGCCGATGATCGCGGTCGGGTGGAACTGGACGAACTCGAGGTCGGCGAGGGCGGCTCCGGCCGCGTGGGCGAGCATGAGCCCGATGCCGAGCGAGCCCGGCGGGTTCGTCGTCCGCGACCAGAGCGCCGCCGATCCGCCCGTCGCGAGGATCGTCGCCCGGGCGAGGACCGCACCGCCGTCCTCGAGGGCGAGCCCGACGACGCGGCCGTCGTCGCGCCACAGCGCGGAGGCGCGCGTCGGCTCGAGGATCGCGATGCGCGGCTCCTCCGCGACGAGCGCGGAGAGCTGGCGGACGACACGGCGGCCGGTCGCCGAGCCGCCGGCGTGCACGACACGTCGCACGGAGTGCCCGCCTTCGAGGCCGAGCGCGAGCGTCCCGGCGCGGTCGACGTCGAAGCGGACGCCGAGCCGGCCGAGGTCGGCCACGATGCCCGGCGCCTCGCGGACGAGGACGTTCGCCGCGCTGCGGCGCACCGCGCCGCGGCCCGCGCGCTCGGTGTCGGAGCGGTGGAGGTCGGGCGAGTCCTCGTCGGCGAGGGCGGCGGCGATGCCGCCCTGCGCCCAGTAGCTCGCGGTGTTCGCGAGCGGCGTCGCGCTCACGAGGGCGACGCGCGCCCCGGCACGCGCCGCTGTGAGAGCGGCGTAGAGGCCGGCGCCCCCTGCTCCGACGACGGCGATGTCGGTCTCGAGGACGTCGACGGCCACCCGGGTACCGTAGCCGCGTGACCGGAACTCCCGTCCTCTTCACCCATCCCTCCTCGCTCGATCACGACACCGGCGCGCATCCGGAGCGCGCGGCGCGGATCGCGGCGGTCGGCGCCGCCCTCGCCGAGCGCGACGGGCTCGGCTGGGAGCCGCGCGAGTCGCCGGCGGCCACGACCGAGCAGCTCGTCGCCGTCCACACCGCGGAGCACGTCGAGCGCATCCGCGCGCTCGCGGCGACGGGCGGCGGCTGGATCGACGGCGACACCGTCGCGAGCCCGGCGACGTACGACGCGGCGGCCCGCGCCGCCGGGGGCGCCGCCGCGATGGTCGACGCGCTCCTCGCCGAGGGCGTGCGGGCGGGCGCGTCGCTCCACCGGCCGCCCGGTCATCACGCGGAGGTCGCGCGGGCGATGGGCTTCTGCTTCTTCAACACGGTGGCGGTCGCGGCGCGCCACGCGCGCGCCTCCCACGGCGTGGAGCGCGTCCTCGTCCTCGACTGGGACGTCCATCACGGCAACGGGACCGAGGACGTCTTCCGCGCCGCCGACGACGTCCTCTTCGCGTCCATCCACGAGTCCCCGCTCTATCCGGGGACCGGGCCGGCGTCGGAGACCGGCACCGGCGCGGGGGAGGGGTACACCGTGAACATGCCCGTCCCCGGCGGCAGCGGCGACGCCGCCTTCACGGCGCTCGTCGAGCACGTCGTCGTCCCGCTGGCGCGTCTCTACCGGCCCGGGCTCGTGCTCGTCTCCGCCGGATACGACGCCCACGAGGACGACCCGCTCGCCGGCTGCGCGGTGACCGACGACGGCTTCCGGACGATGGCGCGATCGGTGCGCGCGCTCGCCGACGAGCTCGACGTGCCGCTCGGCCTCGTCCTCGAGGGCGGCTACGACACGGGTGCCCTCGCGCGCAGCGTCGTCGCGACGCTCGAGGAGCTCGCCGCCCCGGGACCCGTCGGGCCGCCGCCCGTCGAGGAGCACCCCCTCGCCGACCAGACGCTCGCGCGCCTCTCGGCGGGCGCGTGGCCCGCGCTCGGGGGCTGAGGCCGCCGAGCGGCCCCGGCCGCCGGCCCGCTTCAGCCGCCGGGCGCGG
>NZ_JBLKKY010000048.1:0-32391 GCF_059438195.1 Paraconexibacter sp. | reverse complement strand
CGACGTCCTGCAGCGTGCTCACGAGCACCGCGGGCCGCCGCCCGCGCGCGTCGAGCCCGGCGAGGCGCGCAGGCAGCTCGCGGGCCGTGCGGTCGAGCGGGCGACCGCCGTCGGTCCCGAGGGCCGCGAACGTCCGGGCCGTCCCCCGGGCGAGTGGCACGAGGGAGCGGCTCTCGCGGGCGAACGTCCCGGCCGTCGCGGCGAGGCCGCGGACGGCGCTGCGCAGCTCGGTGCCCGCGACGCCGCGGGCGGCGCGGGCCGCGGGCGTGAGCGACTCGGTGAGGCGGGGGGCGGCGTGGATGACGCGGCGCAGCCCGCGGCCGCCCGTCTCGCTCGTCGCCTCGCGCAGCTCCGGGACCGCGCCGCGCAGCGCCTCCCGGATCGGTGGTCGCGCGAAGCGCAGCGCCTCGTCGAGCTGCACGTACGAGCGGGTCCGCTCCCGCGGGAGGACCTCGTCTCCGAGCGGCGCCGCGGATGGCGGACCGGGCGACAGAGCGATGAAGACCGGGCCCTCGAACGGCGTGCGCGGCCGGATCTCGGCCCGGGCGAGGCGCGTGATCGGGCCGGCGTCCGCCTCCAGCTCGAGCTCGAGCACGGCGCCGTCGCCCCGGCGCTCGCGGCCCGTCACCTCGCCGACGGGCGTGCCCGCCATGCGCACCTCGCCTCCGACGAGGTCGGTGCCGATCGCGTCGTCGACGGCGATGCGCACCGTCCGGGTGTCGGCGAACGGGTCGGGCTCGAGCAGCAGGACCGCGATCGCCGCCGCCGCGGCGACGAGGAGGACCGCGCCGAGGATGCGCCGTCGCCGGACGAACGTCTCGGCGTCGCGATGCCGGCGCTCGGCGAGCGTGGGGGGCGGCGGCGTCATCCCGCGCACTCCTCGCTGTCCCGGAGCGCCTCGCCGGGCTCCGGGTACGGGTTCCTCGCCCGCATGCAGGTGAACACGGGGAGGAAGCGGACCGCGCGGGCCCCCGGCGCCTCGCCCACGCCGTAGCGGAACCCGCCCCAGCGCGTGAAGCCGTCGGGCGCGAGGAAGAGGTCGCGCTCGTAGCGCGCGAGATGGCCGGACAGGACGCCGAGCGGCGCCGCCAGCGGAGCGAGCGACGCGGCGGTCGGCGTCATCTCGCGCAGGACGGGCGCCGCGCGTCGCAGGACCGGGCGTGCGCGCCCGGCGAGGTCGGAGAGCGCGCCGAGGTCCGGGCGCCGGTCGAGGAGGCGGCGGACCTCGGGGAGCGAGTCGCGCAGCGCGACGACGGCGGGCTCGAGCCGGCGGACGGCCGCGTCCGCGTCGTCGAGCAGCGCGTCCGCCTCGGGGAGGACCGCGCCCGCGGTCGCCGCGAGCGCGGGGAGCCGCTCGATCGCCGCGGTGAGCCGGTCGCTGCGGTCGGCGGTCGTCGCGAGCGTCGCGGCGGCCGGACCGAGGAGCCCCTCGAGATCGGTGCTGCCCGGGGCGGCGAGGCCGCGGGTGAGGCGCCGGACGCCGCCGGCCAGCCGGGCGAGCTCGCCGCGCTGCCGCGTCGCGGCTCGCAGCAGCGGCGTCGTCGTCTCGAGGGCCGGCGCGAGGTCCTCGAGGACGCGGTCGAGGTCGCCGCCGCGGCCGGTGAACCCCCGGCCGTAGGCGTCGAGGGTCCGGCGGACCGCGCCGGTGGTGCCGGGGTCGAAGGCGTCGACGACGTCGGTGAGCTCGACCCCGCTCCGCGTCCGGCGGCGCGGGACGAGGCCGCGCTCGGGGAGGGGGTCCGAGGTCGTGCCCGGGTCGAGCTCGACGTAGGTCGCGCCCGCGAGCCCGCGCAGCCGCACGACCGCCGTCGCGTCACGGCCGATCGGCCCCTCGTCGAGGTCGACGTCGAGAAGCGCGCCGCCGTCCTCGCCGCGATGCACGCCGCGGACCTGGCCGGCCCGCTGCCCGGCGATGCGGACCTCGTCGCCGTCCTTGAGGAGCGGCGCGTCGGCCGGCGTCTCGATGCGCACCTCGTACGGGTCGGTGAACGGGATGCCGTCGATCGCGATGATCGACAGGTAGGTGACGATCGCGGCCGCGGCGAGCACCGCGACGCCGAGCGCGAGCGACCGGTCCTCGAGACGCTCCGCCCCGTGCGCGGCGCGCTCGAGGAGGGAGCGACGGGTGCGGGGGCGGTGTCTCACGGGCGCAGGAGGTAGTCGAGGAGCCCGGCGGAGCCGTCGGGGGCGCGGTCGAGGTCGCCGACGCCGTCCGCGACGCCGTCGAGGAGCTCGCCGACGGCGGCGTCGAGGTCGAGCGGCAGGTCGGGGAGGTCGGCGACGGGCGGCGCGGCGGGCGGAGGCGCGGTCGCCGCGGGGCCCGGTGCGGCGGGCGCGGGCCGGCGCGGCTCCCGCTGCGCCGGCGCCGAGGGACGCTCCCGGCGGCCACGAGGCCGTCCGCGCCCGAGGTAGCGGTCGAGGCAGCCGCGCTCGACGGGCAGCCCGAACGTCTCGCACGAGAACACGGCGGCGCCGCGCCAGTACCGGCGCGCCGGGTCGGCGAAGGGGTCGAAGGGCTGGGTCCCCGGTTCGGCGGCCTGATCGGCGAAGTTGACGAAGAACCCCTCCGAGATCGGCTTCGCCGCGGGCACGAGCGCACGCGTGACGCCGTCGATCGCGGGGGCCGAGGAGCGGAGGGAGCGCAGGCCCTCGGCGAGGCGCGGCGCCGCCGGGCGGGCGGCCTCGAGCGTCGTGCCGAGCTCGGTGACGAGCGGGCGGGCGTCGTCGATCGCCGATCGCGCGTCGCGCGCGAACGCGGGGAGCCCGGCGGCCGCCGCGGCGAGCTCCGGCGCAGCGTCGCCGAGCGCCCGCGCGAGCGGGGTCGCGGACCGCGCCGTCGTCGCGAGCCGGCGCGAGGTGGCGGTGAGGCGCGAGAGGAGGCCGGGCGCCTCGCGCAGCGTCCGGTCGAGCGCGGTCGGGCGGCCCGCGACCGCCCGCAGGGTCGCGCCGAGGCCGTCGACGGTCCCGCCGAGGTCGTCGCGGCGCGCGGCGAGCTGCCGGGTCGCGCGCTGCGCGCCCTCGACGAGGCCGCGCAGCGACACGCGCTGGTCGTCGAGCTCGCGCATGAGGTCGTCGGTCGCCTCGAGCGCCGGCCGCAGGTGCAGGATCGCGCGGTTGGCGTCGCCGCCCCTGCGGTCGAGCCCCTGTCCGAGGGCGACGACGAGGGCCCGGAGGCCATCGCGCGCCTCGGGCGAGAACGCGCGGAGCAGCTCGTCGAGCCGGGGGGCGTTGCTCGTCCTCGCCGGCGCGATCGCTCCCCGCAGCGGAGAGGGGGCCGAGCCGGGGTCGAGCGCGAGGTAGACGTCGCCGAGGAGGTCGACCGGGCGGATCGCGGCGGTCGCGTCGGCGCGCGGGGCGGGGACGTCGTCGTCGAGGCGCACGGTGACGAGAGCGGTGTCGCGCGCGGTGAGCTCGATCGTCTTCACGCTTCCCGCCGGCGCGCCCTGGACCCGCACCTCGTTGCCCTCGAGCAGCCCGCGCGCGCTCGTGAACTCCGCGCGGACGAGCGTTCCGTCCCCACCCGTCAGCGCGACGACGGCGACGACGAGCGTGGCGGTCACGGCGGCCCAGCCGAGGGCGGGGAGCGGCCTCACGGCGCCTCCCCGGTGATCGTGTCCTCGAAGCCGGTCCACGGCTCACCCTCGAGCACGCCCGGCGTGCGGGTGAACGGCGCGCGCAGGTGGCCGGGCTTCGTGTCCGACGGGCCCTTCACGCCGAGCGGCGGCGGCGCGAAGACGAGGCCGATCCGCGCGGCGTGCCCGTTCGCGTCGTAGTTGGCGGTGAAGTCCGCCCAGTTCGCGAAGAACGCGAAGACGTCGGGGAGCCGCGCGCGCGTCTGGGACAGCATCGGGTTGGCGGCGGCGAGGACCGGGGTGAGCTCGCCGAGGACCGGGGCCGCGGCACGCAGGAGCGGGCGCAGCGCGCGGAGGTCGGCCGGGCCGCTGCGGACGAGCTTCTCCGCCTCGGCGAGGGCAGGGCGCGCCTCGGCGAGCGTGGGGCGCAGGCGGACGCTGAACGGGACGAGCGCGCGCACCGCGGGGCGTGCGTCGCCGACGACGGCGCGGAGGTCGTCGACGGCGCGACCGGTGCGCTCGAGGGCGAGGCGCGGGGAGCGCAGGCCGGCGGGGAGCGCACGGAGCCCGCCGGCGAGGCGGCGCCGGCGCGCGGCCGTCACCTCGAGGGTGCTCGCGAGGGCGTCGACGGCGGCCCCCGGAGCGCCGGCGTCCTCGGCGAGCGCCCCGACGACGGTCCGCGAGTGGCGGACGAGGTCGTCGAGCGCGTCGCCCTCGCCGCGCACGCCGGCGAGGAGCTCCGCCGTCTCGCCGACCGCGTCGGCGCTGCGCTGCAGGGCGGCGGCGATGTCCGGCCCGCGCCCGCGCGTCGATCGCTCCAGCCCGTCGAGCAGGCCGCGGACCTCGGCGCGCGTCGCCGGATCGAGCGTCGAGAGCACCTGGTCGATCTCGACGGGCTCGTCCGTCCGGCGGCCGTCGATGAGCGCGCCCTCCCCGAGCGGCGGCCCGGTCCCGGCCGCGAGATCGACGTAGCGGTTGACCTCCCCGGCGAGCGAGAAGAGCCGGATCGAGGCGGTCGCGCCCTTCCGCGGAGCGGCGTCGTCGTCGACCGAGAGCGTGACGAGGGGCCGTCGATCCTCCCCGAGCTCGATGTCGGTGACCTCGCCGACGTGGATGCCGCCGGAGCGGACCTCGGCGCCCTCCACGAGGCCGTGGACCTGATCGAACCGGGCGACGACCTCCGACGAGCCGCCGCTGGTGGAGAACAGGAGCGCGAGGCCGAGGCCGACGGCGAGCGCCGCGCCGGCGAGGACGCGGACGGTCGGGCCGTCGCTCCGTCCCCGCGAGCTCATCCGATCGGGATCCTCGGGTTCGCGCCCCAGAAGACGAGCGTGCCGACCATGCTGATGAGCGTGACCCCGATGATGTTCACCGCCATCGAGCGGGCCGTCGCGGTCCCGACCTCGATCGGGCCGCCACGCACGTGGTAGCCGAAGTAGAGGCTCGTCGTGATGACGAACGCGGCGATCGCGAGCCCCTTGATCGCGGAGTAGACGAGGTCGACGGGGTCCTGGAAGCTGTAGAAGAAGAGCTCCCACGTCCCCTGCGAGACGTCGCCGAAGCGCTCGACCGACATGAGGTAGGCCGCCGAGTACGACGCCCCGACGGCGAGGATGTACGCGATCGGGAGGACGATGATCGCCGCGAGCATCCGCGTCGTCACGAGATAGGCGATCGACCTCACGCCGATGACGTCCAGGGCGTCGACCTCCTCGGCGACGCGCATCGCTCCCAGCTCGGCGACCATGCCGCAGCCGACCTTCGCCGCGAGGATGTACCCGAACACGAACGGGACGACCTCGCGCAGCGTGCACCAGGTCGAGAAGCCGCCGGCGACGGGATCGACGCCGAACGAGCGCGCGAGCGCGGTCGACTCGAGGCCGCAGCTCCCTCCCGCGAGGAAGGCGATCGCCATGATGACGAGCGTGCTGCCCGTCGCGATGAGCGCGGCCTGGCGGACCACCTCGGCTCCGAACTCGCGGACGTGACGGACCTGGCGGATGCCGTGCCAGCCGAAGGCGGCGACGTCGCCGACGAGGCCGAGGAAGCCGAGCCGCCGCACGCCGGGGATCTCGGCGGGCAGCGGCGAGGACCCGATGTCGGTCTCCGGCGAGGACGGCCGGGTGCTCATCGGAAGACCCCGACGTCCGGGTACGCGGCGAGGAAGTACTGCGTGTAGACGAGGTTGACGAAGAAGATCGCGATGAGGCAGCCGACGACCGCCTCGTTGACGGCGCGCCCCACGCCCTCCGCGCCGCCTTGCACGTGGAGGCCCTTGTAGCAGCAGATGACCCCGATGAGGACGCCGAAGATCCCGACCTTGATGACGCTCGCCGCGAGGTCGAGGAACGTCGTGTTCGCGAAGAAGTTGACGAGGAAGCCCCCGCTCGTGCCGCCGAGGAGGCCGACGGAGGCGGCGTAGCCGCCGAGGACGCCGAACACGAGCGCGAGCACGTCGAGCGCCATCATCGTCACGGCGAGCGCGAGGATGCGCGGCGCGACCATGTACGTGATCGGGTCGACGCCGAGGACCCGCAGCGCGTCGAGCTCCTCGCGGATCTTCCGCGCGCCGAGCTCCGCGGTGATCGTCGTCCCGACGATGCCCGCGACGACCGTCGCGGTGACGAACGTGCCGAACTCCCGCACGATCGCGACGACCATGAAGCCGCCGGCGCGGTCGATCGTCCCGAACGTGACGAGGAAGTTCCCGGCCTGCAGGCCCGGCCCCGAGAACCCCCACGCGGCGATCGACAGCGCGATCGGGAGGATCGTGACGCGGAAGATGAAGATCGACTGCAGCGCGAACTCGCGACGCCACGCGAACGGCGGCCGGACGAGCGCGATGAAGGCGCGCAACGCGAGGACGAGCATCCCGCCGATCGTGCGCGTGCGACGGCCGACGAGGCGCAGCGGCTCGTCGTACCCGAGCGCTTGTGGGGCGGGCACCCCTCCGCGCCGCCGAACGACGCTGCCCGTCGATGCCACCTGCAGCCTCCTCTCCCATTTGGGGCTTTGCCGAAACTCTCAAGTTCGGAGCCGCCGTGTCAAGTGCGGGTCGTCACGAGCGACGACGAACACGCGGAGAGGGCCCGCAACGACGACGGGCCCGCCGCCTGGCGGGCCCGTCGTCGTCGCGAGCGAAGGCCCGCGAAGGCCTAGATGAAGAGGCTGATCGCGGACTTCTGCATCCGCGCGAGCGCGGTCGCCGCGCCTGCCGTCTCGCCGAGGCCGTCGATGAGGTCCTCGCGCTTGAGGCCCATGAGGTCCATCGTCATCTGGCAGGGCCACATCTTGACCTCGAGCTCCTGCGCCATCTCCATGAGCTCCTCGGGGGGCGCGACGCCGCGCTTCTTCGCGAGGTTGCGCATCATCGTCGGGCCCATGCCGCCCATGTTGAGCTTGGAGAGCGCGGCGTGCTGCGCGCTCGGCCGGTTCATCACGGCGAGGCCCTTGTTCATCCAGTTGTCGCCGGTGAGCCGCTTGTCCTCCTTCACGAGCGGGAAGAGGCCCCAGAACGTGAAGAAGATCGCGACGTCCATGCCGTTCGCCGCCGCCGTCGTGGCGAGGATCGTCGTGGGCCAGAGGCGATCGAGGTCGCCGCCCCAGGCGATCAGCGTCATGAGGTTCGGATCACGTGGATCGCGCTCCTCGATCATCCTCGCGACGAGCTCTTCGAGCTCGTCCCGGCTCATGCCAGAGGCGAGGGCCTGCTGCGCAGCGGCGGCGTCCGTCATGCTCGACTACTCCTCTTTGGTGTTCATGAGCTCACGTTCGAGCGTGGCTCCCCAGCCGGCCCAGTCCCGGCGGATCCCCGCGCACACGGCCGTGCAGAGATCGTTGAGGGACGGGTCGCAGATTCGGTAGTAGATCCGGGTGCCCTCGCGGCGGCGCGAGACGACGCCCTGCGCGCGCAGGAGGCTGAGCTGCTTGCTCACCGCGCCGTAGCTCGTCCCGACCCGCTCGACGAGCTCGCCGACGCTGAGCTCGCCCTCGACGTGGAGGGCGTTGACGAGGCGCAGCCGCGTGGGATCGCCGAGCAGCTTGAAGCGGTCGGCGACGCGCTCGATGACGGCGGGCGGCAGCGGCGTGGCCTCGGGGTCGACGATCTCGGAGGGGCTCTCGGACGGGTTGTCGGAAGTCGGCATCGCCCGCGAGGGTAGACGCTGTTTGCACAAACGGTCAAGGATCATTTGAGCATTGACGAAAACTTGACACGAGTGATCGCGGCGCGGTACGAATCTCCTGCGGCCACCCGCCGCCTGTCGCGAGACAGCCGACGCACCTTTGAGGAGAGGACGCGTGGAGAGCCAGAGTGCCCCTGCCCAGACGCTCGACGTGACCGGCGCGGCGTGCCCGCTGCCCGTCGTGAAGACCGCGAAGGCGTTCAAGACGATGTCGTCCGGAGATCTCCTCGAGGTCCTCGCGACGGACCCGGGCGTCGAGCCCGACATGAAGGCGTGGTCGAAGCAGACCGGCAATGAGCTTCTCGGCATCGAGAAGCGCGACGACGGGGTCTTCCGTGTCCTGCTCCGCAAGCCCTGACGAGGTCCGCGATGACGGGCCCTCCCCGCGACTCGTGGGCGGTGCTCATCGTGAGCGGTGACGAGGACGAGGACAGCGTCCTCTACGTCATGACGCACGGCCTCGAGTCGCCGGAGCGGTGCGCGACGCCCTTCTTCCTCGCCGCGTCGGCAGCGGCGATGGACGTCGAGACGTCGATCTACTTCACGATGAACGGCCCGCAGCTCCTGCAGAAGGACGTCGTCGACAGCGTCGGCCCGAAGGGCGAGGCCGGCCAGAAGCTCAGGTACTTCATCGATCAGGCGATCGACTGCGGCGTGCGCCTGCTCGTCTGCCAGCCGAGCCTCGATCTCAACGACCTCACGCGAGAGCAGCTCCTCGACGAGGTCGAGATGATCGGCGGTGCCGCCTTCAACGGCCTCGCGATGGAGGCCGAAGCCGTCGTGACCTTCTGAGCCATGGCCTCGGCGGCGTACAAGCTTCCCGACCCGCCCTTCGACGAGGTCCCCGTCGAGGAGAAGACGCGGATCTTCGAGCAGGTGAAGGCCGACGAGCGGTTCGAGGACTACCTCTACGGCTGCTACGAGTGCGGCATCTGCGTCGCGGCCTGCCCGTCGGCGCGCTACTACGACTTCTCGCCCCGGCGGATCGCGCAGGCCGCCTCCCGCGAGGACGTCGATCTCGTCTACCAGCAGATGAACGAGGACATCTGGGACTGCTCCCAGTGCTTCTCGTGCCTGCGCTGCCCGCGCGGCAACAACCCCGGCGGGCTCATCACGATCATGCGCGAGGTCGCCATCGAGAACGGGCTGGCCTCGGCGAAGGAGGCGCTGCGCGGCTACACGCGGATCATCTACAAGATCATGTCGACGGGCACCCAGGTGTCCCCCGACATGCTTCAGGCCGACGCCTTCCCCGACTGGGGGCCGGGCGTCGCCGCGGTGTCGGAGAACCTCGCGGTCTGGCGGAGGGCGCTGCCGCCGGACACGCACCACACGACCTCGACCGGGTGGGACATCGACGAGAAGACCCTCGTCGAGCTCTATCTCATCTGGCACAAGACCGGCGCGCTGGCGATGATCGCCGACGTCGACGAGTCGCTGCACGCGCTGCTCGAGGAGGTCATGGAGGACCTGCTCGACGAACACGGCTATGAGCTCGACTGAGCGCGAAGGAGGCGGACGGACGTGACGATTCCCCTTCCGGTGGTGCAAGGCCCCGGACGACCGAACAAGAAGGACTTCGCCGGATGGGCGCCCGACCAGGTGCCCGAGGACTTCCGGCCCCGCCTGCTCGAGCTCGAGGAGGCCGGCGAGATCGTCGTGCAGCGGATCACCGGCGAGCACCTCGAGGTCCCGCTGAAGTACGGCCGCACGAAGAAGGTGCCGATCGGCACCACGTGGCATCACAAGAGCTGCGGGCAGTGCGGCCACATCCCCGGGTACTCGACGGCGATCTTCTGGGTCAACCGGAAGCTCGGGATCGAGTACCACGACCCGCGCGACCAGACCTCGTGCACGGCGTGGAACTACTACGCGTCGGCGACGTCGAACGCGGCGGCGCAGGCGGCGGTCGCGGCGCGGAACTTCGCCGCCGCCCACGAGACGGGGCACTTCCCGATCATCCACTGCGGCACGTCGTTCGGGCACTACAAGGAGGTCCGGCAGGAGCTCCTCCACCACGACGACCTGCGCCATCAGGTGCGCGACGTCCTCGCCGCGCTCGGCAAGCCGCTCGTGCTCCCGGAGGAGCTCGTCCACTACTCCGAGTGGTTCTACGCGATGCGCGACGAGATCGCGAAGCACCAGGTGCGTGACTTCTCGAAGGTGAGCGTCACCGTCCATCCCGCGTGCCACTACTACAAGCTCGTCGAGGGCGACGCGATCTACGACCCCGAGGTCTACGGCGGGCAGCGCACCGCGGTCGTCTCGGGCGTGGCGACCGCGCTCGGCGCCGAGGTGCGCGACTACTCGACGTTCTTCGACTGCTGCGGGTTCGGCTTCCGCCACATCCTCGTCCAGCGCGACTTCACGCGGTCGTTCGCGACGCAGCGCAAGATCGCGCGGATGAAGGAGGAGGCGGATCCCGACGTCACGCTCACCCACGACACGGGCTGCGTGACGACGCTCGACAAGAGCCAGTTCGCGGCGAAGGCGCACGACGCGGAGGCCCCGGTCATCCCGGTGCTCTCCGAGGCGCAGTTCGCGGCGCTGGCGATGGGCGCCCACCCCTACCTCGTCTGCCAGCTCCACTGGCACGCGGCCGAGTACCGGCCGCTCCTCGAGAAGATGGGGATCGACTGGGAGAAGGCCTGGGCCGAGTTCGAGTCCGCCTGCGAGGACCTGCGCCACGGCGGCAAGGACGTGCTCACCTGGGAAGACGTCGAGGTGCTCGATGCCTGACGCGACCGTGCTCGTCATCGGCGGCGGTCCCGGAGGGATCGAGGCCGCCCGCAGCATCGCCGACCTCGGCGCTCGCGTCGTCCTCGTCGAGCAGCGCGAGCGGCTCGGCGGCACGCCGGTGCACGAGCAGTACGCCGCCCTCACCCCGCACTTCGACGACGCCGAGCAGGCGATGGCCGACATGGAGCAGGCGCTGCGGGAGCGCGAGCTCGCCGACATCCGCACGTCGTCCCGCGTCACCGCGCTGAGCGGCGAGGCGGGCGCCTTCCGGGCGACCGTCGAGGGCGCGGCGGGGCAGGAGGAGATCGACGTCGCCGCGGTCGTCCTCGCGACCGGGTTCACGCACTTCGACCCCGGCCGCGAGCGGCAGATCTACAACTACTACCAGTACCCCGACGTCCTCGCGCTCCAGGACCTGGAGGCGATGCTCAAGCGCCACGAGGTGCTCGTGCCCTCGACCGGCGAGGCGCCGAAGCGCATCTGCTGGATCCAGTGCGTCGGCTCCCGCGACCGCAACATTGGCAACGAGTACTGCTCGAAGGTCTGCTGCGGGATCGCCTCCAAGCAGGCGATCGAGGTGCGCAAGCTCGTCCCCGAGTGCCGGGCGACGATCTTCTACATCGACATGCGCATGTACGGCTACTGGGAGCAGCAGCTCTACTGGCCTGCGCAGGAGCAGCACAAGGTCCAGTACGTCAAGGGGATCGTCACCGAGATCCTCGAGGTGAAGGGCCCGCCCGGCGGACCCGCCCAGCCCGCCCATCTCCTCGTCCGCGGTGAGGACACGACGATGGGGCGGCCGGTCGAGACGCCGATGGACATGGTCGTCCTCTCGGTGGGGATGGAGCCGTCGGCGGGGACGCGCGAGATGGCGCAGCTCACCGGCGTCGCCCAGAACAAGTACGGCTTCGTGGAGGTCGCGCGCCCGCCCCTCGACACCGTCGGCACGAGCCGGGAGGGGATCTTCGCCTGCGGCGCGGCGCTCGGACCGGCGGACCTCGAGGACACCATCAGCTCCGCGGGTGCGGCGGCGACGAAGGCCGTCGCGCTCGCCCGGCGCGGGACCCTCACGGCTGCGTCATGAGCGCGGTGCGGACGATCGACGTCCTCCAGGCCGGCGAGCCGGCGACCGTCGACGCGCCGAGCATCCAGGAGCTGCTCGCCGAGATCCACGGCCGGGCGAGCCGCGAGCAGCTCGACGGGGTCCTCGCCCTCCTGCGCCGCAAGTCCGAGCGGTTCGCCGAGATCCTCGCGCCGGAGTCCCTGCAGCACATGGACGAGCCCGCCGCGCGGGCGCTGCTGCGGTCGATCTTCGCGACGCGTCGGCGGGTCGGCGCGGTCCTCGGGGTCGATCCGGTGAGCGTCTTCGCCGAGCGCGTCGACGCGCTCCTCCACGGCCCGGGGTCGCGCGCGACGCGGTTCGACGCGTTCTGCGCCGCCGTCCCGCTCGAGCCGGCCCGGGCCGCCGACCTCGCCGCGGAGCTCCTCCACTTCAGCGACCCCGCGGAGCATCCGCTCTGGGCGCGGTGGATCTGGGACCCGGGGACGCGGACCGGCGCGCTGCCCCTCGTCGTCGCCGACGACGTCGATCTCGAGGCGGACGGGTGTGGGGCGACGTACGAGCGGGTCGCCGAGGTCTCGGGCGTCCTGGGCGCCACGGCCGAGGTGGCGAGCTTCCGCACGAGCGGCTCCGCCGGTGAGGGCGCCCTCGCCGCCGACGTGCTCCTCGCCGGCGTCTACAGCGTCTACATGAGCACGGTGCTCGGGATGAAGATGACCCAGGAGTTCAACGCCGTCGTCCCGGCCCTGCCGGAGCTCGCCCGCCGTCTGCTCGGCGTCCACGGGATGGAGGTCTGATCGTGCCGACCGGAGGCTTCAAGCAGGAGCCCGGGATCATCGAGGTGGAGGAGGCGCAGGTCGGCGCGACGACGCTGCCGGCCGAGTGGAACCGCCAGCTCACCGACCGGTCCATCACCGACTACGACGCCTTCAACCTCCTCGACATCGCGTCGCTCGACGGCGGCGAGTCGCTCGACTGGTGCTACGGATGCGGGAAGTGCATCCCGGTCTGCCCCGTCGACGTCGTCGGCGAGTACGGCCCGCGGAAGGTGCACCGCAAGGTGCAGACCGGGGTCGACCTCCTCGAGGACCCCGATCTCTGGCTGTGCACGACCTGCGGCAACTGCCTGCGGGTCTGCCCCAAGCAGGTCGACATGATCCAGATCATGCCCGCGGCGCGGGAGGCGGCTCTCACCCGCGGGAAGGACGTGCCCGACGAGCTGCAGGGCGTCTTCGAGTCGACGTTCAAGTACGGCAACGCGCTCGGGCAGAGCCCCCGCAAGCGCGCGGCGTGGACGAAGAAGGCCGGCGTGCCGGTGCGGCAGCTCCCGAAGGAGCCGGGGCCGGTCGACGTGCTCCTCTACGTCGAGGACTACTGGGCGTACCACCCGCGCGGGCAGACCGCGGCGCAGGCGTTCGCCCGCATCCTCGACCGCCTCGGCGTCGACTGGGCGATCCTCGGTCACGAGGAGAAGACGATCGGCGACTCGCAGCGCCTCGCCGGCGAGAAGGGCCTGTTCGAGCTCCTCGCCGAGCAGGTCGGCGAGACGCTCGCGAAGTACGAGTTCGAGCGGATCGTCACGCCCGATCCCCACGCCTACAACGCGCTCAAGAACGTCTACCCCGGGATGGGGCAGACCTACGAGGTCCTCCACTACACGCAGCTGCTCGCGCCGCTCATGGGGGAGCTCGAGTTCACGACGCCCCTCGACGCGCGGGTGACGTTCCACGACCCGTGCTACCTCGGCCGGCACAACGGCGAGTACGACGCGCCGCGCACCGTCCTCGAGGCGATCCCGGGGCTCGAGCTCGTCGAGATGGGCCGCTGCCGCGAGAACGGGTACTGCTGCGGCGGCGGCGGGGGCGGGATGTGGCTCGACGGGCACACGGTCGAGCACACGCGCGAGCGGCTGAGCGAGCGGCGGGTGCGCGAGGCGGCGGAGAGCGGCGCCGAGATCCTCGCGGTCTGCTGCCCCTACGAGGTGTCGCGGTTCGAGGACGGCGCGAAGTCGACCGGCCTCGACGGCGTCCTGGCGGTCCGCGACCTCGCCGAGCTGCTCGACGATGCGCTGGGCGGGCCGAGCGCCGCGGGCGAGGAGGGCTGACGTGGCCCTGCGGGTCATCGACGCCGGTCGCGTGAGCCCGCTGCGGTCGCAGGCGCTGTGGCACGGCATCGCCTCCGCGATGCAGGAGGACGACGACCCCGTCCTCTCGCTGTGCGTCCCCGAGGAGCCCTACGTCGGCATCGGCTACCACCGCCGGCTCGACGAGATCGACCTCGAGCGGACGCGACGCGAGCGCGTGCGCGTCATCCGGCGGCGGATCGGCGGCGGGCCGGTCTGGCTCGACGGCGACCAGCTGTTCTTCCAGCTCACCCTTCCGGCGCGGCGCGCGGCGCCGTCGGTGGACAGGCTCTACGAGGACTGCCTGGGTCCCGCCGTCGACGCGTTCCGCGTCCTCGGCCTCGACGCCCGCATGCACGAGGTCAACGACATCGTCGTCGGCGACCGCAAGGTCTCGGGGACCGGGGCGGGGCGGATCGGCGACGCGGTCACCGTCGTGGGCAACGTCATCCTGCGGTTCCCCTACGAGCGCATGGCGCGCGTGCTCGCGCTGCCGTGCGAGGAGATGCGCGACGAGGTCGAGCGCCTCATGCGCCGCCACGTCGCGTCGCTCGCCGCTCTCGGGCGCGCCGACGTCGGAGTCGACGACGCCGCCTCCGCGCTCGTCGCCACCTACGACTCGTGGTTCGGGCCCGCGGTCCACGGGGCGCTGCGGCCGGAGGAGACGCGGGCGATCGAGCACTGGGAGACCCGCATGGCGTCCGCACGGTGGCTGCGCGGGCCCGCGCTCCCGGCGCGCCCGGCGCGGACCGTGAAGGTCCGGGCGGGGGTCCACGTGGCCTGGGCGCAGGCGGACGGCGTGAGCGTCACGGCGACCATCGACGGTGACGTCATCACTCGCGCGCGCGTGCGCGTGCACGAGGCGGCGACGGTCGCCGTCGCGCCCGGAGCATCTCCGGACGCGACGACCCCCGACGCCGTCGCGGCGCTCGAGCGGGCGCTCGTCGGCTCCGCGGCGTCGGCGCAGGCGGCCCGCGGCCGCCTCGAGCCGCACGGGGAGCAGGGACAACGCGTGGGGCAGGCGCTCGCCTGCGCCCTCGGATGGCGAGACTAGGAGGGACCGGTGCAGGAGACCACCATCGAGGTCGTCGGCTACACGCTCGACCCGGCGCGGCTCTACGACCCGCAGACCCACATGTGGCTCCAGCCCCTCGCGGGCGGCGTCACGCGGATCGGGTTCGACCCGCTCGGCCGCGAGACCTCCGGCGACGTCGTGTCGCTCAGCTTCGCGGACGTCGGCACGCGGGTCGGGCGGGGCGAGAGCTTCGGTGACGTCGAGGCGGCGAAGCTCGTCGGCCCGCTGCTGAGCCCGCTCGCCGGCACGGTGCGCGCCCACAACGACGAGGTCCTCGGCGACCCCGGCCTCGTCAACCACGACCCCCTCGGCGCCTGGCTCGTGGAGATCGAGCCGGACGGACCGGCCGGCGGCGGACCCGAGGGCTACGTCACCGGCGACGCGCTCGCGGAGTGGTTCTCGGCCGAGGTGGACCGGTTCCGCGCGAAGGGGATGATCGCCGAATGAGCGCGTCGCCCGAGACGGCGGCGACCGACGCGCTGCTCGACGCGCGCATCGCGCAGTTCGGACCCGGGATCGAGTTCTACGCGCCGGGGCTCAAGCGCTGGGAGTCGAGCGAGTGGAAGCCGCAGCAGCCGACGCAGTTCCTCCCCGTCTCGGTGACGGGCACCGCCTGCGCGCTGCAGTGCGAGCACTGCCGGACGAAGGTGCTCGAGGGCATGGTGTCGGTCACGCGCGACACCGACCTCTTCGCGACGGCGCAGCGGCTCCAGGCGCAGGGGACGAAGGGCCTCCTCGTCTCCGGCGGCTCCCAGAAGCACGGGGGCGTGCCGCTGCTGCCGCACGTCGACGCGATGCGGCGCGTCCGCGACGAGCTCGGGATGCGCGTCGTCGTCCACTCCGGCGTCGTCTCGCCGCGGCTGGCCGACGGGCTCGCGAACGCGGGCGTCGACGCGGTGATGCTCGACATCATCGGGGCCCGCGAGACGATCCGCGACGTCTACCACCTCGACCTCGAGCCGTCGGACTTCGACCGCGCGCTCGGCCTGCTCGCCGACCGCGGGCTGCGGATCATCCCCCACATCGTCCTCGGCCTCCACTACGGGAGCCTCCTCGGCGAGTGGGACGCGCTCGAGATGATCCGCCGCCACCCGGTCTCGACGCTCATCCTCGTCGTCCTGGTGCCGCTCGTCGGCACGCCGATGGGGAAGCTCGATCCTCCTCCGGTCGAGGACTGCGCCGACTTCTTCGCGACCGCGCGGGCGGCGATGCCGGGCACGAAGGTCAACCTCGGCTGCGGCCGGCCGATGGGCCGCATGAAGGCCGAGCTCGACCGCGCCGCCATCGACGCCGGGCTCAACGGGATCGCCTATCCGGCGGACGGGATGGTCGCCTACGCGCGCGAGCGGGGCCTCGACCCGTCCTTCCACGAGTACTGCTGCTCGATGACCTGGGCGGACGCATGAGGGCGTGGAGGCTCATCGAGGACGACGGGGCGCGGGCCGCGGACGGCCTCGCCCTCGACGAGGCGCTCCTGCAGGGCTTCCACGGCGACGGCGCCGCCCGGCCCGTGCTGCGGCTCTACACGTACCGCTCGCACTGCGCGCTCGTCGGTCGTCATCAGGGCCTGGCGGCGGAGATCGACCTCGCCGCGTGCGACGAGCTCGGGCTCGACGTCGGCCGCCGTCCGACGGGCGGCGGGGCGATCATCATGGGCGAGGGGCAGCTCGGCGTCGCGGTCGCGACCCGCGCGCCGGTCGACCGCTCGCCGCGCGACATCCTGCGAGCGTGCGCGGAGGGGGTCATCGACGGCCTCTGCCGGCTCGGGATCGACGCGCGCTTCCGCGGCCGCAACGACCTCGAGGCCGGCGGCCGCAAGATCGCGGGCCTCGGGCTCCACCTCGACCAGCGCGGAGGCCTCCTCTTCCACGCGAGCGTCCTCGCCGACCTCGACGTGGACCTCCTCGTCCGGGTCCTCCGCATCCCCGGCGCGAAGCTCTCCGCCCACGGCGTCACCCGCGTGCAGGAGCGCGTCACGACCGTGAGCCGGGAGATCGGCGCCCCGGTGCTCGCCGCCGACATCCGTCCCTTCGTGCTCGCCGGCATCGCCGAGGCGGTCGGCGCGGACCTCGAGCCCGACGCGCCGACGCCCGCCGAGCGCGCGGCGGCCGCCGCTCTCGCCGAGCGGCACCGCTCGCCGCAGTGGCTCGACCGGCGCGGCGGCAGGACCGACGCGCACGCCTCCGCCCTCGTCCGCACGGCCGACGGACTCCTGCGGGTCTACGTGGGGGTGCAGGGCACCGCGCTGTCGAGCGTCATGGTCACCGGCGACGTGTCGGTGCTCCCGCCGTCGATCACGCGCGCGGAGGCCGTGCTGCGATGGCTGCCCGCCGAGCCCGACGTCATCGCCGACGCGCTCGCCGAGACCGTCGAGCCCGACGCCCTCGGCGTCGGGCCGCGCCCGATCGCCGACGCGGTGTGGGCCGCCGCGCGCGAGGCGATGGAGCGGTCGGGCTCGCTTCCCGTCCGCCTCAGCGGCTCCTGCTACTTCCCCGACCCCGATGCCGCGCAGCCGGCGGCCGACCTCGTCGAGACGGAGGGCGCATGACGACGATCGATCTTCCCCAGGCGGGGACCGCACCGCGCATGACGAGCCCGGACTGGGTCCGGATCTCGTACGCGAGCGCGCTCGCCCTGCGCTTCACCTCCGGCCGGTTCAGCCGCGAGTTCCCCTTCGGCGGCATCAACCTGCTGCTCTCCTACGACTCGGGGTGCCTGTCGGACTGCGGGTACTGCGGCCTCGCGCGCACGCGGCCGGGCGACTACGAGGACAAGTCGTTCATCCGCGTCGAGTGGCCGCTCGTCGAGACCGACGAGCTCGTCCGGCGTCTCGTCCGCCACGAGGACCGCCTCACGCGCCTGTGCATCTCGATGGTCACGCACGGCTCCGCGTTCCGCGACACCGCCGACATCTCGCGCCGGATCACCGGGGCGGTGGGCGCGCCGCTCTCGATCCTCGTCGCGCCGCCGACGCTCGACGAGCAGCGGCTGCGGACGCTGAAGGACGCGGGCGTCGACATGATCGGGATCGGCCTCGACGCCGTCACCGAGGACCTCTTCCGCTCTCTGCGGACCGACGTCCCGCACGGCGGCCTGCGGTGGGAGCAGTACTGGGAGATCGTCGGTCACGCCCGCGACCTCTTCGGCCCGTGGAAGGTGAACTGCCACACGCTCGTCGGGCTCGGTGAGTCCGATCGCGACCTCATGGAGATCTTCGGCCGCCTGCTCGACCGGCAGATCTTCTCCTACCTCTTCTGCTTCAACCCCGAGCCGGACTCGCGCATGGGGCACGTCGAGAAGACGCCGCTGCGGCGCTGGCGGCGCATCCAGCTCGCGAAGCTCCTCCTCGAGGAGGAGGGCATCGACCCGTCGGCGTTCCGCTTCGACGACGACGGCGGCCTCGCGCGGATCCACGCGCCCCGCGACCTCGTCGAGCGGGTCGTCGACGACGGCTGGGCCTTCATGACGAACGGCTGCCCGAGCTCCGGCGGCGAGCCCGGCTGCACGCGCCCGATGGGGAGCTGGCGACCGTCCGAGTCGCCGCGCGACCTGCCGTGGCAGCCGACGGCGGCGGATCTCCGCGAGATCCGCGAGCAGCTCGCGCTCGGCGAGCTCCTGCGGGACGGGCCCGGGCCGTCCCGACCCCCCGAGCACCGCGCGCCTCCCGCCGCGGGCCGCTTCGACACCCACAAGGAGAGCTGACATGCACATCGTCGTGCCGATGAAGCAGACCGTGGACCTCGTCGAGGAGCTCGAGCTCAACGACGACGGGACCGACGTCGAGAGGGAGTACCTCAAGTTCGTCGCCAACGAGTGGGACGAGCAGGCGCTCGAGGAGGCGCTGCTCCTCAAGGAGGCCCGTGACGGGACGACCGTCACCGTCATCGGGCTGGACGAGGTCGACGTCGACCAGACGCTCTACTCCGCCCTCGCGAAGGGCGCCGACCGCGCCCTGAAGCTCAGCGGCGACTTCGAGGGCGGGATCACGAGCCATCAGCGCGCGTCGATCCTCGCCCAGGTCATCGGGACGCTCTCCGCCGATCTCGTCCTCATCGGGGTCCAGAGCCCGGAGGACCTCGACGGCCAGACCGGGGTCCTGCTCGCCGGCACGCTCGGGCTCCCGCACGTCTCCGTCGCGATCGGCGTCGAGCCCCACGAGTCGGGCGTCAAGGTGAGCCAGGAGTTCGGCGCCGGGGTCGTCCACGAGCTCGCGGTCGACGGGCCGGCCGTCGTCGGCATCCAGGCCGCGCGGCAGGCGCCGCGCTACGTCGCGATCAGCCGCGTGCGCCAGGCGATGCAGGGCGGCGGCCTGGAGGAGCAGGACGCCCCCGAGGTGGAGGACGGCGGGTCGGGCCTCACGGTCCGCCGGCTCTACGCCCCGGAGGTCGGCTCGCAGGCCGAGATGGTGAGCGGGGACGCCAAGGACGTCGCCGGCCGGCTCGCGCAGATCATCGCCGACCGCGGCCTCGTCAAGAGCTGAACGAGAGGAGAACGATCATGGGCAACGACATCCTCGTCCTCGTCGAGCATCACGCCGGCGAGCTCCACGACTCCGTCCCCGAGCTGCTCGGCAAGGCCCGCGAGCTCGCGCAGGCCGGCGGCGGCTCCGCCGTCGCGGTCGTCCTGCACGACGGCTCGGCCGCCGAGGCGGCCGCCGGGCTCCCCGCCGACGCGGTGCTGAGCATCGAGCATCCGGCGTTCGCGCAGTTCCTCTCCGAGGCCTACGTCCTCGCGCTCGCCGACGTCATTGCCGAGCGCGAGCCGCGGCTGACGCTCATCGCGAACACGACGGTCGGCATGGACCTCGCGGGGTCGCTCTCGGCCCGGACCGGGTCGCCGCTCGTCGCCTACTGCGTCGGGCTCGAGCTCGACGGCGACCTCGTCGTCGCGACGAGCCAGGTGTTCGGCGGCAAGCTCCACGCGGAGGTCGAGATGCCGGGCGGGATCGCCTCGGTCGTCGCGGGAGCGTTCCCGCCCGTGGCCGAGGGCGGCGGCGCCTCCGTCGAGACGCTGCCGGCGCCCGACGGCCTCGGCGACCTGCACATGCGCTTCCTCGCGCGGATCGAGCCCGAGACGACCGACGTCGACATCACCGCCGAGGAGATCCTCGTGTCGGTCGGGCGCGGCATCGGCGGGGAGGAGAACCTCGAGCTCGCGGAGGAGCTCGCCGAGGCCCTCGGCGGCGTCGTGAGCGCGTCGCGCCCGGTGGCGGACGCCGGCTGGCTGCCGAAGACGCGCCAGGTCGGCAAGTCCGGTCGCAAGGTGAAGCCGAAGCTCTACATCGCCTGCGGCATCTCCGGGGCGCCCGAGCACCTCGAGGGCATGCGGGACGCCGAGCTTATCATCGCGATCAACACCGACGGGGACGCCCCGATCTTCGACATCGCCCATTACGGGACGACCGAGGACCTGTTCGACGTGCTCCCCGCGCTGACGGAGAAGCTCGAGGCCGCGGCGTCGGTCGCGTGAGAGCGGAGGCGGGGATGTTCGTCCTGGCGGCGGAGGAGACGCGCGAGGTCTTCGAGAACTTCGCGACGTGGGAGAAGGGCCTCTTCTACGGCCTCGCGGTGCTCTCCACCGTCGTCTTCGTCGCCGGGTTCGGGCGCCGCGTCCAGAAGTACCGTCGTGGCCGCCCCGCCCACCGCTTCGACCACCTCCCGCGCCGGATCGGCCGCGCCGTCGCGCGCATCTACGCGCAGGCGACCGTGCGGCGCGGGGAGCGCAACGGCCTCGTCGGCCTCGCCCACGGCGGGGTGATGTGGGGCTTCACCGCGCTCCTCATCGGCACGATCATCCTCGCCATCGACGTCGAGATCGTGCGGCTCTTCTTCGGCGAGGACTCGTCGTTCTTCGAGGGGCCGTTCTACCTCACCTACTCCCTGCTCCTCGACATCCTCGGCCTCGCCTTCGTCGCGGGCGTCATCGCGCTCGGGGTCCGGCGACGGAGCCGGCCGCCGACGCTCGACTACGCGCGGGCGAGCGACCCCGAGAGCGGCTACGACCGCGGCGGGATGCGGCGCGGCGACTGGCTCTTCGTCGGCCTGCTCCTCGGCCTGGGCCTCACCGGCTTCCTCGGTGAGGGGCTGCGGATCCGCGCGAACGGGTTCCCGGACTTCGAGGAGTGGTCGCCCGTCGGGTACGCGATCGGGAAGGGGATCGAAGGGGTCGGCATCGGGGCGGCCACCGCGAGCGACCTCCAGCACGTGAACTGGTGGGTGCACGGGCTCGCGGCGCTCGGGTTCGTCGCGCTCATCCCGTTCACGAAGGCGATGCACCTCGTCCTCGACTTCGCGAACCTCACGTTCACCGATCCGATGGCGGCGCGTCGCCTGCCGCGGCCGCCGGCGCCGGCCCAGTCCGACGGCTCGGGCGACGGCGGCCCGGTCGCCGTGCCCTCGCCGGGGATCGTCACGGCCGACGACCTCACGTGGAAGGAGCTGCTGAGCCTCGACGCGTGCACGAAGTGCGGTCGCTGCCACAGCGTCTGCCCCGCGCGCGCCTCCGGGGCGCCGCTCTCGCCGCGCGACCTCGTGCTCGACCTCCGCCAGTGGGTCGACTCGGGCGCCGGCATCCCCGCGGTGCTCGACCGCGAGAGCCGCCCGAACGGCGACGGGCCGCTCGCCCCGGCCGAGACGACCGTCGCCGGCGGCGTCATCCCCGCCGACGTCCTCTGGTCGTGCACGACGTGCATGGCGTGCGTCGAGGTCTGCCCGGTCGGGATCGAGCACGTGCCGACGATCGTCGGCATGCGCCGGCAGCTCGTCGATGCCGGTGACGTGGAGCCGATGCTCCAGCAGACGCTGCAGAACTTCGCGCAGCAGGGCAACTCCTTCGGCAAGTCGTCCCGCATGCGCGCGCGCTGGACGAAGGGCCTCGACTTCAAGATCCCGGACGCGCGCAAGGAGCCCGTCGAGTACCTCTGGTTCGTCGGGGACTTCGCGTCGTTCGACGAGCGCTCGCAGGAGGCCTCGCGCCGCGTCGCGACGATCCTCCACGAGGCGGGCGTCTCGTTCGGCATCCTCCACGACGGCGAGCGCAACGCGGGCAACGACGTCCGCCGCGTCGGCGAGGAGGGGCTCTTCGAGCTCCTCGCCGAGCAGAACCTCGCCGCGTTCGAGCAGGCGGAGTTCCGCTCGATCTTCACGACGGACCCGCACTCGCTCAACACGCTGCGCAACGAGTACGCGGAGCTCGGCGAGATGCGCCAGGTCGAGCACTACACCGAGCTCCTCGTCCGGCTGCTCGACGAGGGCGTCCTGACGGCGGCCGAGGACACCGGCCTGCGGGTCACCTACCACGACCCGTGCTATCTCGCCCGCTACAACGGGGTGACGGATGCGCCGCGCCGGCTCATCGCGGCCGCCGGCGCGGAGCTCATCGAGATGCCCCGTCACGGGGCCGACACCTTCTGCTGCGGCGCCGGCGGCGGCCGCATCTGGATGGACGACTCGGCGCTCGAGGAGCGCCCGAGCGAGCAGCGCATCAAGGAGGCGATGGGGCTCGGGGACCTCGACGCGTTCATCGTCGCCTGCCCGAAGGACCTCGCGATGTACTCCGACGCGGCGCGGACGGTCGGCGCGCCGTTCGAGGTCCTCGAGATCACCGCCCTCCTCGAGCGGGCGCTCCGCCGGCCGGAGCCGGTCGCGGCTCTCGCCGGCGGCCCGGCGGGCGCGGAGGACGACGGTCCCGGTCAGGCGGTCGCCGAGGCCGAGGACGGCGGCGACGCGGCGGGCGGCCGCGCGGACGAGGCGGTCCCATGAGCCGCGGGGCGGCCTGCGCGGTGCCGGCCGAGCTCGCCCGCGGGCTCGCCGCCCGGCTGCGTGACAGCGCAGCGGCGGCCGATCGCCTCGCCGACTTCAGCTTCGCCGAGAACGACGCCGTCCCCCCGCCCGCCTTGCGTGACGGCGAGGAGGGCGAGGTCGCGGCCGACTTCACGCGACGGGCGCTGCACGTCGCGACCGATGCGATCAACGCGCGCATCCTCCGCGCCGCCGCGGGCGGCGGCGCGACGGTCGACGCGCTCGTCGAGCTCACGGGGCTCCCTCGCCTCGCGGTGCTCGAGCGGGTCAACGACATCCTCCAGGTCGGGCTCGTGGCCCGGGACCTCCCGGCCGACTCCGTCGTCGCGACGGGCGCCGGGGAGGCGGTGGACGCGCTCGTCGGCGACCTCGGCGCCGATGTCGCGGAGTGGCTCCGGGCGCGCAGGCGCGGGTCGTGATGCGCTGCCCGCTCTGCGATCACGAAGGGCCCCGGGCAGAGGTGCACGGTCATCTCGTCGAGCAGCACGCGGAGCACGTCCGCACCTGGATGGAGCCCGAGAAGGGCCGCATGCGCTACGAGGTCGCGTGCCCCGAGTGCGGTGAGGCCCACACCCAGCGCGTGAAGCCGCGCGGCACCGAGCCCGAGTTCCTCGAGGTCTTCGCGGCCGAGATCCGCCTCGTCGCGTTCGACATGCTCCTCCTCCACATGGAGGCCGAGCACGGCGAGGCCTCCCGGCGAGCCGGCGAGCCGCGCGACGGCGGCCTCCCGGCGGCCGGGCCGGGGGGCGGACGCGGACGCCCGGGGGACGGCGTCGTCCCGCTGCCGCCGGGGATGCCCGCCCCGGCGCCCGGTCCGCTCGACCGGCCCGCCGGCGTCGACGTGAAGACCTGGAAGCCCACCGACGAGGAGGACCGATGAGCGCGGTTCGCGGCTGCGACATCCCCGAGGACCTGTACTACCTGATCGACAAGCACGTCTGGGCGCGCCGGGAGGACGACGCCGTCGTCGTCGGCCTCACCGACGTCGCGCAGAACATGGCGAAGTCGATCATCTCGGTCACGCTGAAGAAGACCGGGAAGAAGCTCGCCAAGGGCAAGAGCGTCGGGACGGTCGAGAGCTCGAAGTGGGTCGGACCGGTGCCCGTCCCGGTCGCCGGGGAGATCATCGAGGTCAACTCCGCGCTGCAGGCCGACCCCACGCTGCTCAACCGCTCGCCCTACGGCGACGGCTGGATCGCGCGGATCGCGCCGGACGACTGGGACGCGGACTCCGCCGACCTGCGGACCGGCCCCGAGGGCGTCGCCGCCTACGAGGAGTTCCTCGCCGCGGAGGGCATCAGCTGCGACGAGGACGGCGGGTGAGGGGGCCGCCGTGCAGGTCCACTCCGGATGCGCGGTCCCCGAGGAGCTCCTCTACCACCTCGAGTACGACAACTGGGTCCGGCTCGAGCCGGACGGGACCGCGCTCGTCGGCATGACGGACCTCGCCCAGACGCGGTGCGGGAAGATCGTGTCGCTCACGTTCAAGCCGGTCGGCCGGCGGATCCGCCGGGGCCGGACGCTCGCCGTCGTCGAGAGCGCGAAGTGGGTTGGCCCCTTCCCTGCGCCGCTCTCCGGCACGCTCGTCGCGACGAACGCCGACGCCTTCGCCGCCGACCACCTCCTCGCGAACCGCGACCCCTACGGCGACGGGTGGTTCGCGCGGCTCGAGCCCGATCGACTCGACGACGAGACGGGCGACCTCGTCGACGGACTCGCGGCGATGCCGCACTTCCGCGCGGTCATCGACCGCGAGGGCCTCTCGTGCATGCGGTGCGCGGACTGAGCCATGGCCTCCGAAGGCGGCCCCGACGTCATCCTCCTGCGCACGCGCGACGAGGTCGTCGAGAGGCGGGTCGGGCGCCTCGCCGAGCGGCTCGGGAGCCGCGCGCTCCTCGCGACCGCCGCCCCCGGCGAGCAGGCGGGAGGGGAGCCGATCGGCCTTCTCGTCGAGCTCGAGCTCGACGGCGCCGTCGAGGCGCTCGACGCCTGGCGCCAGGCCGAGCCGGGCCTCGCGATCGTCGCCTACCTCTCCACGCCGGAGCCCGACCTGTGGGCGGCGGCCGAGAAGGCCGGCGCCGACCGGGTGACGACCCGCGGCCGCGCGGACCGCGAGCTCGAGACCGCGATCGACGACCGCCGCAGCGGCGCGCGCGCGGCGAGGCGGCTGCGGGCCATCGACCACCGGGACGTCGCCGGGCGCCTCGGCTTCGTCGGCGTGCTGCGGGACACCCCGGCCGGGGACATCGCTCTGTACCACGTCGGCGGAGAGGTCCACGCGGTGAGCGCCCGCTGCCCGCACGCGGGGGCGGAGCTCTGCGACGGAGAGACGAACGGGGACGTCGTCACGTGTCCGCGTCACGGCAGCCAGTTCCGCGTCACCGACGGCGCGCGGGTCCGCGGGCCCTCCGACCTGCCGCTCGTGAGCTTCCCGACCGTGCTCGAGTCCGGGGTCGTCTACGTCGAGCTTCCCGCGGGGGACGCGTGAGCCCGCTCGGGGACCGGCGGCCAGGTTGCATCGTTGACCATTTGAACGTATGGTCGAACAGAGGAGGACGAAGGCCTCGGAGAGGCGTCGCAGCTCCTACTGCCCGTCCCCGGAACGAGGAGAGCCATGATCTTCCGGCAGATCACGCACGACGACCTCGGATGCGCCTCGTATCTCGTGGGCGACGAGAAGGCCGGGGTCGCGGCCGTCGTCGATCCGCGGTTCGAGATCGACACCTACCTCGAGCTCGCGCGGTACATGGGCGTCTCGATCGACCACATCCTCGAGACCCACAACCACGCCGACCACGTCTCCGGCCACGGGCGCCTCGCCTCGGCGACCGGCGCGACGATCCACGTCCACCGCGACGCCGCCCCGGACTACGACCACGAGCCGTTCGACGACGGCTGGGAGCTCGAGCTGGGATGCGTGACGATCCGCGCGCTCCACACCCCCGGGCATCGTCCCGAGCACACGGCGTTCGCGCTCATCGACACCCGGCGGGGCCCCGAGCCGTGGGCCGTCCTCACCGGCGACACCCTCTTCGTGGGGGACGTCGCCCGGCCCGACCTCGCGATCGAGAAGTCCGAGGGCGCACGGGGCATCTACCGGTCCCTCCACGACAAGATCCTCAGCCTCGGCGACGAGGTGGAGGTCTGGCCCGGGCACCTCGGCGGCTCCATGTGCGGCGGCCCCGGGATGGACATGAAGGTGTCCTCGACGATCGGCTACGAGCGCCGGCACAACCCGACGCTCGCCATCGAGGACGAGGACGCCTTCGTCGCCGACGCGCTCGCGAAGCTCGGCGAGCAGCCGCCGAACTTCCAGGCGATCGTCGAGCTCAACCGCGGCCCGCTCCTCACCGACGGCGTCGAGCTGCAGCCGCTCGCCCCGCGTCAGGTCGAGCAGCTCCACTCCGACGGCGCGCTCATCATCGACGTGCGGACTGATCTCCAGTTCGACGAGGCCCACATCCCCGGCGCGGTCTGCATCCCGCGGCACATCGCCGGGTTCGGGTCGAAGCTCGCGTGGATCGCGGACCGCGAGGCGCCGATCGTCTTCGTCGGCCGCGACGACGACGACGCGCGCGAGGCCGGCAAGCTCGCGGTCGCGGTCGGGATGCGCCGCTTCGGGGGCTTCCTCCACGGCGGGATGACCTCGTGGCGGCAGGAGCGCCGGCCCGTCCGCCGCGTCGAGCGCGTCGACGTCGGCGAGCTCGACCGCCGTCGCCGCGGCGACGATCCACCGCAGATCCTCGACGTGCGGTCGCCGCAGGAGTACGCGGAGGGACACATCCCCGGGTCGGTCTTCACGACCTATCACGACATCCACGGCATCCCCGAGGGGCTCGACCCCCGCCGCGCGGTCGCCGTCATCTGCGCCTCCGGCCAGCGCGCCGGCGTCGCGGCGAGCCTCCTGCAGGCCCACGGGGCCGACGACGTCCTCCACGTCGTCGACGGCGGCGTGCCGCAGTGGGGCCGCGAGGTCGCGCCGCTCGAGTCCTCGGAGCCGGTGACCGCGACGTGACGAGGATCGGCTTCGTCCTCGACCAGCGGTCGTGCATCGGCTGTCACGCCTGCACGGTCGCCTGCAAGCAGGAGCACGGCGTCGAGCTCGGCGTCTTCCGGACGTGGGTGAAGTACGTCGAGACGGGGACGTTCCCCGACGTGCGCCGGAACTTCGCCGTCCTGCGCTGCAACCACTGCGACGACGCGCCGTGCGTCTCGATCTGCCCGACGAAGGCGCTCCACAAGCGCGCGGACGGGGTCGTCGACTTCGACAGCGAGGCCTGCATCGGCTGCAAGGCCTGCATGAACGCGTGCCCGTACGACGCGCTCTACATCGACCCGGAGTCGCAGACGGCCGCGAAGTGCAACTTCTGCGCCCACCGGCTCGACGAGGGACTCAAGCCGTCGTGCGAGGTCGTCTGCCCGACGCAGGCGATCACCTCCGGCGACCTCGACGATCCGGACTCCGAGGTCTCGCGGCTCATCGACACGGTGCCCTCGCGCGTGCGCGCGCCCGAGCAGGGCACCGGTCCCAACGTCCACTACCTCGGCGTCCACGACGCGGCGATCGACCCGCTCGCCATCGCGGAGGCGCGCGAGTACATCTCGCAGATCCCGGCGTCGCAGCGCGAGAAGCTCCGGCCGCTCGCGGGTTCGCCGGGGGCGACGACGGTCTCCGACATCGCCCACCCGCCGCCGTGGGGCTGGAAGGTCTCGAGCTACTTCCTCTCCAAGGGCGTCGCCGCGGGGGCGATGATGCTCGCCGTGCTCCTCCTCGTCGTGGGGGCGGAGGGCTCCGCGCTCGCCGACGTCGTGCCGGGCGTGCTCGCCCTCGCGGGCATCGCCGTCACCGGGCTCTTCCTCGTCTGGGACCTCCGTCGCCCGGAGCGCTTCTACTACCTCTTCACGCGCCCCCAGCGGCGATCGTGGCTCGCGCTCGGCGCCCAGGTCATCAACGTCGCGGCCGTCGTCGCGACCGCGTTCACCGTGGCGGCGATCTTCGACCTCGACGGGCTGCGGGACGTCCTGCGCTGGCTGATGGTCCCGGCGGGGGCCGCGCTCGCCGGGTACACGGCGTTCCTGTTCAACCAGTGCGAGGGCCGGGACCTCTGGCAGAGCCCGCTCCTCCTCCCGCACACGATCGTCAACGCGGTGCTCGCCGGGGCGGGCGCCCTCGCCGTCGCCGCGCTCGTCGTCGACGGCCCGGACGCCCTCGACGACGCGCTCGCGTGGTCGCTCGGGCTCGCCGCCGCGACGGGCGGGGCGATCGCGCTGCTCGACGCCTACGGGCGGCACCCGACGCGCCAGGCCGAGCGCGCGGCGAAGAACCTGCGGCGCGACCTCTACGCGGCGCGCTTCCGCAGCGGCCTCCTCCTCGGGGCGCTCGTGCCCGCCGCCGCGGCTGCCGCGGTGCTCGCCGGCGCGCCCGCCGCGATCCTCGCCGTCGGCGGCGTCGCCTCCCTCGTGGGCCTGTGGCTGTACGAGGACGCGTGGGTGAGAGCCGGCCAGAGCGTCCCCCTGAGCTGAAGCGAGAGGAGAAGCGGCAGATGGATGGCATCGAGCGCAAGGGCGCACGCCGGCCCACCGGCTACGGCGAGCAGGACGGCAGGTTCGCGACGTACCCGCCGCACGACCAGTGGGACGCGTGGAGAGCGCCCGACCCGCGGGCGTGGCCGCGCCGGGTCGAGCGCGAGTACATGATCGTCCCGACCGTCTGCTTCAACTGCGAGTCGGCGTGCGGCCTCACCGCGTACGTCGACAAGGAGACCTTCGAGGTCCACAAGCTCGAGGGGAACCCCCACCACCCCGGCTCGCGCGGGCGCAACTGCGCGAAGGGGCCCGCGACGATCAACCAGATCCACGACCCCGAGCGCATCCTCCACCCGCTGCGCCGGAAGGGGCCGCGCGGCGGCGGCGGCTGGGAGCGGGTGACGTGGGACCACGTGCTCGACACGTTCGCCGAGCGCCTGCACGAGGCCTTCAGCGCGGGCCGCCCGAACGACGTCATGTACTTCGTCGGGCGCCCCGGCGAGGACGGCTTCGCCGACCGGTTCCTCGAGACGTGGGGCTGCGACGGCCACAACTCGCACACCAACGTCTGCTCGGCGGGCGGCCGGGCGGGCTTCGGCTTCTGGTCGGGCACCGACCGGCCCTCGCCCGACTACGCGAACACGAAGTTCGCCCTGCTCATCTCCTCGCACCTCGAGGCCGGGCACTACTTCAACCCGCACGCGCAGCGGATCATCGAGGGCAAGCACCGGGGGGCGAAGATCGCGGTCGTCGACCCGCGCCTCTCGAACACCGCCTCGATGGCGGACTACTGGCTCCCCGCCTGGCCGGGCACCGAGGCGGCCGCGCTGCTCGCGATCGCCAAGCACCTCCTCGACGAGGACCTCTTCGACCGCGAGTTCGTCCGCCGGTGGGTCAACTGGCGGACGTACCTGCAGCACGCGGACCCGTCGGCGGAGCTGACGTTCGAGAACTTCATCGGCGCCCTGAAGCGCGAGTACGCGCAGTACACGCCGCAGTTCGCCGAGGAGGAGACGGGGATCCCGGCGCGGACGATCGTCCAGGTCGCGCGCGAGATCGCCGAGGCGGCGCCCGCGTTCACGTCGCACATCTGGCGCGCCGCGGCGGCCGGCAACCTCCACGGCTGGCTCGTCACGCGCGCGGTGATGCTGCTCAACGTCCTCACAGGGTCCGTCGGCGCGGTCGGCGGCACCTCGCCGAACGCGTGGAACAAGTTCATCCCCGCGCCCTGGCGCAAGCCGGACGCCAACACGCAGTGGAACGAGCGCAACTGGCCGCGCGAGTACCCGCTCGCCCACAACGAGATGAGCATCCTCTACCCGCACATGCTCCTCGACGGGCGCTTCACGCAGCCGGTCCTCCTCACGCGGGTCCTCAACCCGATCTGGACCTACCCGGACGGGTACTCGTGGATGCGGGCGCTGCGCGAGGAGGACAAGGTCGGCCTCCACGGCGCGCTCACGCCGACGTGGTCGGAGACCGCGTGGTGGTCGGACTACGTGCTGCCGATGGGCCACGGCCCCGAGCGGCACGACACCCACTCCTACGAGACCCACTCCGGCCGGTGGCTCGGCTTCCGCCAGCCGGTGCGGCGCGTCGCGATGGAGCGCCTCGGGCACGAGATCGAGTTCACCCACGAGGCGAACCCCGGTGAGGTGTGGGAGGAGGGCGAGTTCTGGATCGAGCTGTCCTGGCGCGCCGATCCGGACGGGTCGCTCGGGATCCGCCGCTTCTACGAGTCGCCCTATCGGCCCGGCGAGAAGATCCGGCTCGAGGAGTACTACCGGTGGATGTTCGAGAACTCCGTCCCGGGGCTCCCGGAGAAGGCGGCGGCCGAGGATCTCACGCCGCTCGAGTACATGCGGCGCCACGGCGCCGTCGAGGTCTCGCGCGACGACTACCTCCAGCACGAGGCGGAGGTCGAGCCGCCGGAGGGCGCGACCGTCGAGGGGCTCGAGGAGACGCTCACGCTTCCCGAGCTCGACGGGTCGCACATGCCGCTCACCGGTCGCGGCGACCGCGTCGCGGCGATGGTCGACGGCGTGCCCCGGCGCGGGTTCAACACCCCGTCGCGCAAGCTCGAGCTCTTCCAGCCCGATCTCGCCGGGTGGGGCTGGCCGGAGGTCGCGACGCCGACCTACGCGCGGACGCACGTGCACCACTCGCTCATCGACCACGCCCGTGGCGAGTACGTCCTCATGCCGACCTACCGGCTGCCGACGATGATCCACTCGCGGTCGGGCAACGCCAAGTACCTCAACGAGCTCTCCCACACCCACCCGCTTCTCGTCTGCCCGCAGGACGCCGAGCGCATCGGCGTGCGCGACGGGGACCTCGCCCGCGTCGAGACCGAGATCGGCTACTTCGTCATCAAGGCGATGGTGACCGAGGGGATCCGGCCGGGGATCGTCGCGGGGTCCCATCACATGGGGCGCTGGCGGCTCGCCGAGACCGAGGGGATGGAGCGCTGGTCCTCGGCGCTCGTGACGATGGAGGAGACGGGCGACGCGGTGCTCTTCCGCCAGGTCCACGGCGTGCAGCCGTGGGACTCCGAGGACCCGAGCTCGAGCCGGGTATGGTGGAACGACGCCGGGGTGCACCAGAACATCACGTTCCCCGTGCATCCCGATCCGATCAGCGGGATGCACTGCTGGCACCAGAAGGTGCGGGTCTCCGCGGCGCGCCCCGACGACCGCTACGCCGACATCCACGTCGACTTCGCGAAGGCGCGGGAGGTCTACCGGAAGTGGACCGGCGTCGCCCGGCCGGCGAGCGGCGAGCTGCGGCGTCCCATCTGGCTCTTCCGGCCCGTCAAGCCGGTCCTCGACGCCTACGCGCTCCCGCAGGACGACGAGACGCGCGCCGCGCGGGAGCGCCTCGCCTCCGGCGACCTTCCCGACGCGCGGGAGCTCCACCGGATCCTCGACTGGTCGCCCGAGGCCGTGTGGGGTCCGCTCGCACGGGTCCAAGCCGGCCGCTGAGCCGCGGTCGTGAGCGCCGCGAAGCTCACCAAGAGGGGCGGCGCGGGCGACGAGCGACGCTTCTCCACCGCGGACGTCATCGCGGGCCTCACGGTCGCGCTCGTCCTCGTCCCGCAGTCGCTCGCCTACGCGGAGCTCGCGGGGATGCCCCCGGAGCGGGGCCTCTACGCGGCGACGATCGCGCTGATCGTCGCCGCGCCGTTCGTGTCGTCGCCGTACCTGCAGACGGGGCCGGTCGCCGTCACGTCGCTCCTCACCTTCGGCGCGCTCAGCACGCAGGCGGCGCCCGGCAGCGACGAGTACGTCGCCTTGGGACTGCTCCTCGCGCTGGTCGTCGGCGTCGTGCGACTGCTCATCGGCCTCGCGGGCGCCGGGGTCGTCGCCTACCTGCTCTCGCAGCCGATGCTCGTCGGCTTCATCCCAGCCGCCGCGCTCGTCATCATCTCGTCGCAGGTCCCGAACGTCACCGGCGTCGACCCTCCGCGCGAGGACGTCGTCGACCGCGCCGTGTGGGCACTCGTCCACCCGCAGGACTGGGAGCTCGCCGGGGTGCTCATGACGCTGGGGGCCATCGCGCTCATCTTCGGCGCCCGGCGCCGGTCACCGCTCTTCCCGGGGGTCCTCGTCGCCGTCGTGCTCGCGACCGTCCTCAGCGAGCTGCTCGACTACACCGGCGTCGTCGTCGGCGAGGTCCCGGTCGGCGTCCCGCCGGTGTCCCTCGATCTGCCCTACGGCGAGGTCGGCACCCTCCTGGTCTCCGGCATCATCATCGCCGTCGTCGGGTTCGTCGAGGCGGCGTCGATCGCGAGGCGCTTCGCGGCCGAGGACCGCGACCGCTGGGACGCCGATCGCGAGTTCGTGAGCCAAGGGGTCGCGAACGTCACCGCCGGGTTCACCGGCGGGTTCCCGGTCGGAGGGTCCTTCTCCCGCAGCTCGCTCAACCGGCTCGCCGGCGGCCGCTCGCGCTGGAGCAGCGCGGTGACCGGCGTCGCGGTCCTCGCGATCCTCCCCGTCGCCTTCCTCCTCGAGCCGCTCCCGAAGGCGATGCTCGGCGCGGTCGTCATCGCGGCGGTGCTCCCGCTGGTGCAGCTCGGCCCGTTCGGCCTGCTGTGGCGCCGCTCGCGCCCCGCGTTCCTCGTCGCGCTGACGACGTTCGTCGCGACGATCGCGTTCGAGCCGCACGTCGAGCGCGGGGTGGTCGCCGGCGTCGCGCTGTCGATCGCGGTCCACCTCTGGCGGGAGCTGCGCGTCGACCTCGAGACGTGGCGCGAGGCCGAGACGCTCCACGTCCGGCCCTCCGGCGTGCTGTGGTTCGGCGTCGCCTTCGCCGCCG
>NZ_JBLKKY010000047.1:0-33054 GCF_059438195.1 Paraconexibacter sp. | reverse complement strand
GCCGCAGGGCCCGATCTCGAGGACCGCGACCTCCTCCGGGCGCCGGCCGCCCCGGCGCTGGCGCCGCGCCCAGTCGCCGAACCCGAGCGCGTGGGACTCGCCCGCCCCCGCGAGGACGAGGTCGACGGCGAGATGTGACGGCGGCCGCCGGTCGAGCGCCTCGACGAGCTCGAGCGCGACCGCGCAGGCGCTCGCGTTCGCGCTCGCTCCCGGCCCCGTGCGTGCGGTCCACGTGTCGAGCGCGACGCCGAGCGCAGCGATGAGGACGGCGACGGGGACGAGCTGGACGATGCCGACGACGTCGCCGTCGGCGCCCTGGGCGCGGAGCGCGACGAGGACGAGCGCCGCGACGAGCGCGCCCGCGACGATCGCGTAGGGGCCCGGCGCGAGCGGACCGAGACGACGGCGGATCGCGGCTCCCGCTCGGGCCACGCGGCCACGGGCGAGCGGCGTGGTCCGCGGAGTGTCGACCGCGGCGGTGACGACGAGGCGCACGGGGGCGTCCCTCTCGTCGAGCGCCACGACGTTCTGGGTCGCGCGCTCGAAGGTGAGCCGGCGGACCACCGGGAGCCCGGCGACCTCGACGGCGAGCACGAGGAGGCCCGCGCCCACGAGCACGAGGGCCGCGTCGGCGTCGTCGACGCTGATGACCGTCCCGACGACGCCGAGGATCGCGGCCGCGACGACGGCCGCCGGCCACGCGGGCCGGACCCACAGCGTCTCGACCCGCGGGCGGCGGCCGCGGGACCGCAGCTCGCGGGCGAGGAGCCGCGCCGCGCGACGCTCCGCGTCCGATCCCGCGACGCGGCCGGGGATCGCGGCGAGTGCGGTGACGAGTTCGGCCGGGCCCATGGGACCGGGCGATGCTAACGGCGGAGGTAGTCTCTCGCCGTGGACGCCACCGACCTCACCTTCGCGGGAGCCGCCGAGCAGGCCCGCCTCGTCGCCCGCGGCGAGGTGTCCGCCCGCGAGCTCGTCGACGCGACGCTCGAGCGCATCGAGCGGCTCCAGCCGAGCCTCAACGCCTACCGCGTCGTCCTCGCCGACTCCGCCCGGCGCGAGGCGGACGCCATCGACGCGCGGCGCTCCGCGGGGGACCCGCTCGGCGTCCTCGCCGGGGTCCCCGTCGCGATCAAGGACGACGCCGACGTCGCGGGTGAGGTGACCGCGTGGGGCACGGCCGCGCACGGGCCCCCCAAGGAGGAGGACGGCGCGGTGGTCGCGCGTCTGCGCGCGGCGGGCGCCGTCGTCGTCGGGAAGACGAACGTGCCCGAGATGACCTCGTGCCCCTGGACCGAGTCGCTCACGCACGGCGCGACGCGCAACCCGTGGGACCTCACGCGCACCCCGGGAGGGTCGAGCGGCGGCACGGCCGCCGCGGTCGCCGCCGGCCTCGCCGGCGTCGGCCTGGGGTCGGACGGGGCGGGGTCGATCCGCATGCCCTCGACGTGGACGGGTCTCTTCGGCATCAAGCCGACGCGGGACCTCGTGCCCCTCGACCCGGCCTCGGACTGCTGGCAGGGACTCAGCGTCTTCGGGCCGCTCGCGCGACGCGTCGAGGACGCCGCGCTCTTCCTCGACGCGGCGGCGTCGACGTCCGGACCGGGAGACGGGTACGCCGCGGTCGCCCGCGACGCGCGCCCCGGGCGCCTGCGGGTCGCGATGAGCGACAGGATCCCGCCGGGCCTCCTGGCGCGGGTCGGCCGCGAGGAGCGGGCGGCGTGGGAGCGCACCGGGGCCCTGCTCCGCGACCTCGGGCACGACGTCGTCGAGCGCGACCTCGACATCCCGCTCACCCTCGGGACCGACTCGTTCATCCGGGTGCTCCGCGGGATCGCCGACGACGTCGCCCGCGCGATGCCGCACCCCGAGCGCCTCGAGCGCCGCACGCGGGCCCTCGCCCGGATCGGCCGAGCCCTCCCGGACGCCCTCGTCGCCCGGGCCCGGGCCGACGAGGCCGAGCAGGTGCGCCGCATCACGGCGATCTTCGAGGACGTCGACGTCGTCCTCACGCCGATGGCGTGCGACGGGCCGTACCGCGTCGGCGAGCTGCAGACCGCCGGCGTGGCCAGATGGCTCTTCGAGTCGCCGCGCCGGCTGGCTCTCGCCCCGATGTGGAACGTCACCGGCCTCCCGGCCTGCGCCGTCCCCGCCGGCACCGACGACGACGGCCTGCCCCTCGGGGTGCAGCTCGCGGCCTCCGTGCGCTGCGAGGCGACGCTCGTCGGTCTCGCGGCTCAGATCGAGAACGCCCGACCCTGGGCGGACCGCCGCCCGGCTCTCACGTGAGCGCCGGGGTCGACGCCGACGCGATCCTCGCGGTCGCGGTCGACGCCGCCCGCGAGGCGGGCGAGCTGCTGCGCGCTCGGTTCGTCGCCGGCGGAGAGCAGGCGGTCGCGACGAAGTCGAGCGAGACGGACCTCGTGAGCGAGGCCGATCTCGCCGCCGAGCGGGCGATCCGCGACGTCCTCGCCGCCGAGCGCCCGGACGACGCGATCCTCGGCGAGGAGGGCGACGACGTCGAGGGGACGTCGGGGCTGCGGTGGATCGTCGACCCGCTCGACGGGACCGTGAACTTCCTCTTCGGCATCCCGCAGTGGTGCGTCAGCGTGTGCTGCGAGGGGGTCGCGGGCGTCGTCTACGACCCGATGCGCGAGGAGTGGTTCACGGTCGCCGCGGGTGCGGCGCCGCAGCTCGGCGGCCGCCCGTTCGCGGCGAGCACGCGTGACGACCTCGGGACCGCGCTCGTCGCGACCGGGTTCGGCTACGAGACCGGGGTCCGTGAGGAGCAGGCGGAGGTCGTCCGCCGCGTCATCCCCGCCGTCCGCGACGTCCGCCGCGCGGGGAGCGCCGCGCTCGACCTCGCCTGGTGCGCGGCCGGGCGCGTCGACGCCTACTACGAGTTCGGCGTCCAGGTGTGGGACACCGCGGCGGGGGAGATGCTCTGCGCCGCCGCCGGGCTCACCGTCGAGCGGCTCCCCGCCCGCGGACGGCGGCCCGCGGGGCTCCTCGTGGCGCCCGCCGGCCTCGTCGCCCCGCTGCGCGACCTGCTCGTCTGAGCGCGCCGCCCGCGGCGCGGTCCGCCCAGCGTTTGCCCGGAGGGGACTCGGGTAGCGCGACGCGAGCACGGAACCGCGACGAAAGGGAATGACGATGTCCGAGACCGTCGGCGCCTACACGCTGAGGAGGCTCCACGAGCACGGGGTCCGCAAGATCTACGGCTACCCCGGGGACGGCATCAACGGACTGCTCGGCGGGTTCCACGAGCACGGCGACAAGGTCGAGTTCATCCAGACCCGGCACGAGGAGATCGCGTCCTTCGCCGCGACCGCGCACGCGAAGTTCACCGGCGACGTCGGCGTCTGCATGGCGACCTCCGGTCCCGGCGCGATCCACCTGCTCAACGGCCTCTACGACGCGAAGCTCGACCACCAGCCGGTCGTCGCGATCATCGGCCAGCAGAAGACCTTCTCGCTCGGCGCGAACTACCAGCAGGAGGTCGATCTCAACACGCTCTTCAAGGACGTCTGCTCCGAGTTCGTCCAGACGTGCATGCATCCCGGTCAGGCCCGTCAGCTCGTCGACCGGGCGATGCAGGTCGCGCTCGCGTCGCGCGCCCCGACGTGCGTCATCTTCCCCGCCGACATCCAGGAGAAGGAGTGGGAGGAGCCGCCGCGCGAGCACGGCGTCGTCTACACCTCTCCGGACCACCGGCTGCGGTCGAAGGTCGTCCCGCCCGACGAGGAGGTCGCACGGGCCGCCGAGGTCCTCAACTCCGGCGAGAAGGTCGGGATCCTCATCGGCCAGGGCGCGGCCCGCGCCGCCGACGAGGTGATCGAGCTCGCGGACACGCTCGGCGCCGGCGTCGCGAAGGCGCTCAACGGCCGCGACGCGCTCCCCGACGACCTCCCGTTCGTCACCGGGCCGATCGGCCTCCTCGGCTCGAAGCCGAGCCACGAGATGGTCATGGGCTGCGACACGTTCATGATGATCGGGACGAGCTTCCCCTACGCCGAGTGGCTGCCCGAGCCCGGCGAGGCCCGCGGCGTGCAGATCGATCTCGACGCCCGCCTCATCGGCATCCGCTATCCGATGGAGGTCTCGCTCGTCGGTGACTCGAAGGACACGCTGCAGGCTCTCCTCCCGCACCTCGAGCGCAAGCAGGACCGCTCGTGGCGCGAGGAGATCGAGCAGAACGTCGAGCGCTGGTGGGAGATCCTCGCCGACCGCGCGATGCAGAAGGCCGACGAGGGCATGAACCCGACGCGGGTCTTCCACGAGCTCAGCCCGCGGCTGCCCGACGACTGCATCCTCACCGCCGACTCCGGCTCGGCGACGAACTGGTGGGCGCGCCATCTCAAGCTCCGCAAGGGCATGAAGGCGGCGCTCTCCGGCACGCTCGCCACCATGTGCCCCGGAGTCCCGTACGCGCTCGCGGCGAAGGTGGCCTGCCCGGACCGGCCGGTCATCGCCTCGCTCGGTGACGGCGCGATGCAGATGCTCGGCATCAACGCCCTCATCGACATCGCGCACCGCTGGAAGGACTGGCCGAACAAGCAGCTCGTCGTCCTCGTGCTCAACAACCACGACCTCAACCAGGTGACGTGGGAGCAGCGCGTCCTCGCGGGTGACCCGAAGCTCGAGATGTCGCAGAACCTGCCCGACTTCGACTACGCCGGATACGCCGAGCTGCTCGGCCTCAAGGGCATCAAGGTCGAGGACCCCGAGCAGGTCGGCGCCGCGTGGGACGAGGCGCTGAGCGCGGGCCGTCCCGTCGTGTTCGAGGCGGTCACCGACCCCGAGTACCCGCCGCTGCCGCCGCACATCAAGATGGATCAGGCGATGTCGATGGGCAAGGCGCTCCTCGGCGGCGACGAGAACGCCGGCCGCATCATCAAGCAGTCCTTCAAGGGCAAGCTGAAGGAGTTCGCGAACCGGTAGGCGCAACCGCGAGGGGGCGAGAGCCGCATGGCCGTGACGACCGCCGCACCGCGCGTCGAGCACGTCGACGTCCGGGCGTTCACCGTCCCGACGGACGAGCCGGAGAGCGACGGCACGTTCACCTGGGACTCGACGACCGCGGTCGTCGTCGAGGTGTCCGCCGGGGGCGAGACCGGCCTCGGCTACACCTACGGCGACGCGGCGGTCGCGACCCTCATCCGCTCGAAGCTCGCCGACCTCGTCACCGGCGCGGACGCGACGCGTCCCGCCGGGGCGTGGGCGGCGATGCAGTACAAGCTGCGCAACGCGGGCCGCCCCGGGGTCGGGGCGATGGCGATCAGCGCCGTCGACATCGCTCTCTGGGACCTCAAGGCGCGTCTGCTCGGCGTGCCCCTCGCGGACGTGCTGCCGCGCTTCCACGAGCGGGTGCCGATCTACGGGAGCGGCGGCTTCACCTCCTCCCCTCCCGAGCGGCTCGTCGAGGAGCTCGAGGGCTGGATCGAGATGGACATCCGCCGGGTGAAGATGAAGGTGGGCCGACGCCCGGACGAGGACCCGGACCGCCTGCGCCTCGCGCGCTCGGCGATCGGAGACGACGTCGAGCTCTACGTCGACGCCAACGGCGCCTTCACGCCCAAGGACGCGCTGAAGTGGGCCGAGGTCTACGCCGAGTACGGCGTCTCGTACTTCGAGGAGCCCGTGTCCTCCGAGAACCGCGAGGGGCTGCGCTTCCTCCGCGACCGCGGGCCGGCGGGGATGTCGATCGCCGCCGGCGAGTACGAGTGGGACCTGCCGCAGCTCGAGGACCTCGCCGACTGCGTCGACATCCTCCAGGCCGACGTCACGCGCTGCGGCGGCGTGACGACGATGGTCCGCGCGGACGCTCTCTGCCGCGCGCGGAGCAAGCCGCTCTCGGCGCACTGCGCCCCCGCGGTGAGCGCGCACGTCTGCTGCGCCGTCGAGACCATCGCGCACATCGAGTACTTCCACGACCACGTCCGGGTCGAGCGCGAGCTCTTCGACGGCACGCGCGACCCGCAGGACGGGTATCTGCAGCCCGATCCCGACGCGCCGGGGCACGGGCTGTCGCTCAGCTCGTCCGCCGGCCAGTACGAGGAGGACACCCCGTGACAGCAGTCGACGGCCATCGCATGCGCGGCCCGCAGGGCGTCGAGGACATCGACCGCGACGCGCTCGAGCGCGACCTGCGCGAGGCGATGGCGGGCGAGGTCCGCTTCGGCGCCGGCGACGTCGCGATCTACTCGCACGACTCGTCGAACTACCGGCAGAAGCCGATCGGGGTCGTCATCCCGCGCGACGCCGAGGACGTCGTCGCCGCCGTCGAGGTGTGCCACCGCCACGGCGCGCCCGTCCTCCCGCGCGGAGCGGCGACGAGCCTCTCCGGCGAGACGACGAACGCGGCGGTCGTCGTCGACACGTCGAAGCACATGCGCGGGATCGTCGAGGTCGACGTCGAGGGCCGGCGCGCGCGCGTCGAGCCGGGCGTCATCCGCGACCAGCTCGCCGCGGCGACGGAGCCGCACGAGCTCACCTTCGCGCCCGACACCTCGACGCACGAGTACGCGACGTTCGGCGGCATGATCGGCAACAACTCGTGCGGCATCCACTCGGTGATGGCCGGGCGGACGTCGGACAACGTCCACGAGCTCGAGATCGTCACCTACGACGGCGAGCGCATGCGCGTCGGGCCGACGAGCGAGGACGAGCTCGAGCGCATCATCGCCTCGGGCGGCCGGCGCGGCGAGATCTACCGCGCGATGCGCGACCTCCGCGACGAGTACGCCGACCTCATCCGGGAGCGGTATCCGGACATCCCGCGACGCGTCTCGGGCTACAACCTCGACGAGCTCCTGCCGGAGAACGGCTTCAACGTCGCCCGGGCGCTCGTCGGCTCCGAGGGGACGCTCGCGACCGTCCTCGAGGCGACGGTGCGCCTCGTCTACAGCCCGCCCGCCCGCGCCCTCCTCGTCCTCGGCTACGAGGACATCTTCCACGCCGCCGACCACGTCCCCGACATCCTCGAGTTCGGGCCCGTCGGGCTCGAGGCGATCGACCACAAGCTCATCGACGACATGCACAAGCGGGGGATGCACGAGTCCGACATCCCGCTGCTGCCACAGGGGACGGGCTTCCTCCTCGTCGAGTTCGCCGGTCGCGACATCGAGGGCGCGGAGGACCGCGCGCGGAAGTGCATGGAGCTCCTCGAGAAGACGGACGACGCGCCGACGATGAAGCTCATCGACGACCCGACGGAGAACCGGCGGGTGTGGGAGATCCGCGAGTCGGGGCTCGGCGCGACCGCGTACGTCCCGATGGAGCGCGACCACTGGCCGGGCTGGGAGGACGCCGCCGTCCCGCCGCACCGGCTCGGCGACTACCTGCGCGAGTACAAGGAGCTCCTGCACGAGCACGGCTACGACGCCGCGCTCTACGGCCACTTCGGCGATGGCTGCGTCCACTGCCGCATCAACTTCGACCTCCGCAGCGCCGGGGGCATCGACACCTACCGGCGGTTCATGGACGCCTCCGCCGACCTCGTCGTCCGCTACGGAGGCTCGCTCTCCGGCGAGCACGGCGACGGACAGCAGCGCGCCGAGCTGCTGCCGAAGATGTTCGGTTCCGAGCTGTGCGAGGCGTTCGAGAAGTTCAAGGCGATCTGGGACCCGGACAACCGGATGAACCCGCACAAGGTCGTCGACCCGTATCCGATCGTCTCGAACCTCAAGCTCGGCGCCGACTACGCCCCGCCGCAGGTGAAGACGCACTTCGCCTACGCGGAGGACGGCGGCAGCTTCCCGCACGCGGCGCTGCGCTGCGTCGGGGCCGGGAAGTGCCGCGACGACTCGAGCGGCACGATGTGCCCCAGCTTCGTCGCGACGCGGGACGAGAAGCACACGACCCGCGGCCGGGCCCGCGCCCTCTACGAGATGCTGCAGGGCGACACGATCACGGACGGGTTCCGCTCCGACGAGGTCCACGAGGCGCTCGACCTCTGCCTCTCGTGCAAGGGCTGCAAGACGGACTGCCCGGTCCAGGTCGACATGGCGACCTACAAGGCGGAGTTCCTCTCGAAGTACTACAAGGGTCGCCTGCGGCCGCCGGAGGCGTACTCGATGGGCCTCATCATGCTGTGGGCGCGGCTCGCCTCGAAGGTCCCGCGGCTCGCCAACCGCCTGACGCATGCGCCGGTGATCTCGACGGCCGTGAAGAAGCTCGGAGGGATCGCCCCGGAGCGCGAGATGCCGCCGTTCGCGCACGAGACGTTCAAGGACTGGTACGCGGGGCGTGGCGAGGTCAATCCGAACGGCGTGCCGGTCGTCCTCTTCCCCGACACCTTCAACAACTTCCTGCATCCGGAGCCGCTGAAGGCGACGGTCGAGGTCCTCGAGGCGGCGGGCTTCAAGATCGAGGTCCCGCAGGCGGCGCTGTGCTGCGGACGGCCGCTCTACGACTACGGGATGCTCGACCTCGCGAAGGGCTTCTGGCGGCGGATGCTCGACGAGCTGCGCCCGCACATCCGCGCCGGCGTCCCGATCGTCGGGATCGAGCCGAGCTGCGTCGCCGCGTTCCGCGACGAGCTGCCGAACCTCTTCCCGCACGACGAGGACGCCAAGAGGCTCGCCCTGCAGACCCTCACCCTCTCCGAGGTGCTCGTGCAGCATGCGCCGGAGGGCTGGCAGCCTCCGCACCTCGACCGCAAGGCGCTCGTCCACGTCCACTGCCACCAGGAGGCGACCGCCGGCTCCGACGCCGACATGGAGCTCTACACGAGGATGGGGCTCGACGCCGAGGTCCTCGATTCGGGCTGCTGCGGCCTCGCCGGCTCGTTCGGCTTCGAGGACGGCCACCACGAGGTGTCGGTGACGATCGCGAAGGAGCGCCTGCTGCCGCTCGTCGAGGACGCCGACGGCGACACCCTGATCATCAGCGATGGGTTCTCGTGCAAGACGCAGGTCGAGCAGCTCTCCGACCGCCGGCCGCTGCACACCGCCCAGGTGCTGAAGATGGCGATGGAGCACCCGGACGAGGGCGTGAGCGGCCCGCACCCCGAGCGCGAGTACCCCGATGTCGAGCTCGATGGCGGCAACGGCCGCAGAGCGGCGCTCGTCGCCGCCGGCGCCACCGCCGCCGCGGCGATCGGCGCGACGGCCGTCGCGGCGGGGAGGAGGTAGGCCGTGGATGCGCCCTGGACGTCGGACGACCGGTCGATGAAGTCGACCTACGCGCGGGAGCAGCCGTTCCTCTCGGGCGAGACGGTGACCGGCGGCACGTTCCGCTGTCTCGCCTGCGGCGAGGAGATCGAGAAGGAGCCGGGGACCGTCACCAACCTCCCGGTGTGCCCGAGCTGCCAGGCGGACCGCTGGGAGTCCGCCTGACCCACCCACCCTGACGAAACTCACGCTGAGCGTGAGTTTCGTCAGAGGGGGATGGGGTTCTCGTCAGCTGCGGGCGGCGACCGCGCCACCCGCTGCCGCGGCCGCGGCGGCGAGCGCGCCGCCGAGCAGCGCCCGGCGATGCCGCGAGGCGAACCACTGGACGGACCGGTCGTGGGCCATGTCGTCGAAGCGGCCGCGCGAGCCCGGGTCGCCGAGCGGCTCCGGGTCGAAGAGGTTGCCCTGCGCGTTCTCCGGCGCCGGGTCGCCGTCGGTCTGCTGGCCGCTCACCGCGGTCCGCGCGAGGTAGCGCTCGGCGAGCCACGGCGCGATCCGGTTGCCGAGGATCGTGTAGACGGTCGGCACGCCGACCCACACCTCGCGGCGCTTGTGGTGCGCCGCCCAGTGGACGGCATCCGCGGCGACCTCCGGCTCGTACACCGGCGGGACGGGCATCGGGTGCTTCGGCATCTTCGAACGGCAGTGGTCGAACTGGGGCGTGTTGAGGCCCGGCAGCTGGACCATCGTGAAGTGGACCTCCGAGCCGCGGTTGCGCAGCTCGCACCGGACGGACTCGAAGAAGCCCTTGAGCGCCTGCTTCGCCCCGCAGTAGGGCGACTGGAGCGGGATGCCGCGGTAGGCCATCGCCGAGCCGACCTGGACGACCGTCCCGCGATCGCGCGGGAGCATCCGGCGCAGGGCTGCGCGCGTCCCCCAGACGCTCCCGTGGTAGGTCACCTCGGTCGCCCGCCGGTACTCGTCCGGGTCGATGTCCTCGAAGAACGAGAAGACCGTCGTCATCGCGTTGTTCACCCAGACGTCGATCGGCCCGAACGCCTCCTCGAGGGCCTCGGCCGCCGCGTCGACGGCGGCGTGGTCGGCGACGTCGGCCGGGAGGACGAGCGCCTCGCCGCCCGCCGCCTCGACGTCGGCCTTCGCCGCCCGCAGCGTCCCCTCGCTGCGTCCGATGAGGCCGATCCTCGCGCCGGGCCGGGCGAAGCGGCGCACGATGGCGCGCCCGACGCCGGACCCCGCGCCCGTGATCGCGATGGTCGTCGGCTCGTTCTTCTCGCTCATCGCGGAGCCGATGCCCGGTGGGGCATCGCGAAAACGCCCCGCGCCGGGGGTCAGGTCGTGCGCGCGCGCTCGCGGGCGGAGGCGTCCTCGCCGAGTGCCGAGCCGGCGCGGACGTCGTGGAGCACGACACCGCTGCGCGGCCTGGCGGGCATCCGGCGCCGGTGCGCGGGCCGCCCCTCGCATGCCTCGCCTCGTCGACGGGTAGCGAGCGGCATGACTTCCCACGGAGCCGACGGAGCGATCGGCGCCCGCCGCTGGGCGATCGCCGAGGGCCACATCCCCGAGTCGAGCACGGGGCCGGCACCCGACATGACGAGCCACGAGACCGCGTGCCTCCTCAACACCTCCGCCGAGGACGCGCAGGTCCGCATCACGCTCTACTTCAGCGACCGCGAGCCCGTGGGGCCCTACGAGGTCGAGGTCCCGGCGCGCCGCACGCGCCACCTCCGCTTCAACGACCTCGAGGACCCCGAGCCCGTGCCGCGCGGCACCGACTACGCGAGCGTCATCGAGAGCAGCGTGCCGATCGTCGTGCAGCACTCCCGCCTCGATTCGCGTCAGGCGGAGAACGCGCTCATCACGACGATGGCCCACCCGGTGGGCTAGCTGGTCACCTTCGCGCCCGAGCGGCGCTCCTGGGAGCGATCTGCTCGAGGGCCGCGAGCGCGGCGGCGACGGCGACCCGGCGCGCGTCGCGCTCCGGTGCCTCTCGGCAGGGCATCTCGACGTGGATGTCGAGATGGGTCACGTCGATGCCGTCGCCGATCGCCGGCTCGACCCGCCACTCGAGGCGCAGACCCGCGCCGGGGCAGCTCACGGCGAGGCCGCCCCGGTCGTCGAGCAGCGCGGCGGGGACGGCGCTCCGTCCGACGATCTCGCCGGGCCAGCCCGCGGCACCGTCCTCGCGGATCACGCTCGCGAGCTCCCTCGTCGCCGGTGCCGGAGCGAGGCCGAAGGCTCCGCGGAGGCGGACGCGGAGCCGGTCGTAGACGGAGAGCGCCTCAGCGGGTCTCCCGGTCTCGGCGAGGAGCGACATGAGGTCGCGCGCGGCCGCCTCGTCGAGCGGGTCCACGGCCACCCGGCGCCGGGCCCAGCGGACCGCGTCGTCCGGGCTCGCCGCGGTCGCAGCGAGCCGGGAGAGGGCGTCGCCGAGGCGGGCGGCGTGCGCGTCGCGCGCTTCGAGGACCCAGTCCGCGTCGAGGTCGGCGAGGAGGGGCCCGCGGCACAGCGCCACGGCGGCGGAGGGGTCGCCGGACTCCAGGAGCGCGTCGAAGCTCCCGAGGTCGGTCTCGCACCTCAGCGCGATGTGGTCGCGATCGGTGACGACGGCACCGGCACCGTCGGGCCCGAGGGCGCGACGGAGCGCCCACAGGGCGCTTCGCAGCGAGGCGCGGGCGGACTCGTCGAGGACGTCGGGCCAGAGCGTCCCGGCGAGGCGACCTCGCGGTTGCGGACCGGGGTGGACGGCGAGCCAGGCGAGGACCTCCCAGGCGCGGCGACTCGCGGGGGCGCCGACCTCGCGGCCGGCGACCTCGACGACGAGCTCACCGAGCACACCCACGCGCATGACCGGCCCACTGTACGCCTGCTCGACGAAGGTTGCGATCGATTGACGCTGCGATGACGCCGGCCGCGGACCCTCCCTCTCCCGATCGAGAGGAGAGGAGGCTCCATGACGACGACGACCCGGTTCGACGCGGGCGCCCTGCGCGCCGGCATCGAGGGCCACGACCCCGCGACCCTCGTCGATCTCTATGCGTCCGACGCGCAGATCGAGATCGTCGACGCCGAGCACCCGCCGAGCCGGCCGCGTCGCATCGAGGGCCGTGAGGCGATCGCCGCCCACCTGGAGGACGTCTGCGGACGCGAGATGACGCACCGCGTCGATCGCGTCGCGGTCGACGGCGACGCGCTCGGCTACTCGATCGCCTGCACGTACCCTGACGGCGCGCGCGTGCGGTGCTCGGCGACGGCCGAGCTCCGCGACGGGCGCATCGCACGTGAGTCCGTCGTGCAGGCGTGGGACACCTGAGTCCCCACGGGCCGCCGCCCGCTCGCGCGGCGCGGCGGCCCGGCGCGCTCACCCCGCCGCGTGATGGGCCACGCGGTCGGGCGTGACGCGGTACTTCACGCGCACCTCGCCCGGCTGACGGAACGGGTAGGTGTCCTGGCCGAGGTACTTCTTCGCCATCGCGTCGATGTGGTCGTCGGCGTCGTCCTTCGAGGACTCGCGGAGGCTGCCCGTCACCGACACGTACTCGTAGGGGTTCTCACGGTCGGTCACGGTCACGGTGACCTTGCCGGTCCGCTCGAGGTTCGAGGGCCATGCGCGCCCCTCGGCGCTGTTGAGGACGACGTCGTCGCCGTCGACGTCGACCCACACGGGGACGTTGTGGATCGTGCCGTCCTTGCGCAGCGTCGCGACGTGCGCGAAGTTCGGCTTCTCCAGCAGCTCGCGTGCGCGTCCTTCGATGGCCATGAGGGCTCCTCTCTCGTGCGGTGGGGTGGTGATGAGGCCCGGGATACCCGAGCGTCACGACCGCGATACGCACGAGCGGGCCGGAGGGCTCAGCGGCCGCGCACGAGTGCCCGGAGTGGGACTCGAACCCACACGCCCCGAGGGGCAGCGCTTTTTGAGAGCGCCCTGTCTACCGGTTCCAGCATCCGGGCCCGGAGGCCGGACGATGGTACCTACGCGGTGACGGGCTCCCCGCCCGGGTCGACCGTCGACCCGTCGGCGTAGCGCTCGACCTCGACGTTCCACGCCTGCGAGAACCCGCGCATCGCGAACGCGACGAGGAAGGCCTGGACGGGGATGAGCGCGACGGTGAGCATGCCGAGGAGCTCGGCCGGCAGCGCCGGGTCGGTGTAGCCGTCCTTGTCCCGCGCGAACCACTCGGGGGCGGCGACGCCCGCGAAGATCGCCATGATGACCGCGGCCGCCGCCGCGACGGGGAGGATGCCCCGGTTCCACTGCGCGACGTAGAACGCCATGACGAGGTAGAGCGCGATGTAGGCGATCTGCAGCGCCTGCATGCCCTCGAGCGCGTCCCAGCCGCCGATGGTGATGATTCCCACCAGGCCCGCCGAGGCGAGGAGGAGGAGGATGACGGTCGCCTTCGTGGCCTTGCTCGCGGCCTTGTCCCGGTTGGGATGCTCGATGACGACGTCGTCTCGGTACGCGGCTTCGGACATGACGCCGACGACTCTACCCCGATCTCCGGCGTCGTGGGGCACTCTGCATCTCGGCGATGCGATGCTCTCCCACGCCCGCGGGCGTGGTGGAACCGGTAGACACGCCAGGTTTAGGTCCTGGTGGCGCAAGCCGTGGGGGTTCGAGTCCCTCCGCCCGCATGGGATGGCCCGTCCGTCCCGGTGCCGACCGGTCGTCGTTTTCTACGCCGGTGATCCGGGCAGAAGCGGCTCGGCATGATCTTCCGTCAAGTCACGCACGACGACCTCGGGTGCGCGTCCTACCTCGTCGGCGACGAGGACGCCGGCGTCGCCGCCGTGGTCGACCCCAGGCTGGACATCGACGAGTATCTGCGCCTCGCCCGCTACATGGGCGTCCGCATCGAGCACGTCCTCGAGACGCACAACCACGCGGACCACGTGTCGGGCCACGGTCGTCTCGCCGCCGCGACGGGCGCACGCATCCACATCCACCGCCTCGCCGAGCCCGACTACGACCACGAGCCGCTCGACGACGGCTCGGAGGTGCAGCTCGGAGGCGTCACCGTCCGCGCCCTGCACACGCCCGGCCACCGCCCGGAGCACACGGCGTTCGCTCTCATCGACACCGCCCGCAGCTCCGAGCCGTGGGCGGTGCTCACCGGGGACAGCCTGTTCGTCGGCGACACCGCCCGCCCCGACCTCGCCGTCGACGAGGCCGAGGGCGCCCACGGCATCTTCCGCTCGCTGCACGAGAAGCTCCTCACGCTGCCGGGCGAGTGCGAGGTGTGGCCGGGCCACCTCGGTGGGTCGCTGTGCGGCGGGCCCGGGATGGACATGAAGGTCTCGTCCACGATCGCCTTCGAGCGAGCCAACAACGAGCTCCTGCGCATCGAGGACGAGGACGACTTCGTCGAGAGGGCGACTGCCGGTCTCGGGCCTCAGCCGCCGAACTTCGAGGCCATCGTCGCGATCAACCGGGGGCCGCTGGGCAGCCACCGCGCGGACGCCGAGCCGCTCACGCCCTGCCAGGTCGACGCGCATCGCAGCGGCGGCGCGCTCCTCGTCGACGTGCGCACGGACCTCCAGTTCGACGACGCGCACATCCCCGGCGCCGTCTGCAATCCGGCGGTGCGCGCCGGGTTCGGCACGAAGCTCGCCTGGGTGGCGGACCGCGACCAGCCGGTGGTGCTCATCGGCCGCGACGACGAGGACGCTCTCCACGCCGCGCACCTCGCGGCGTCGGTCGGGATCAACCGCGTCGCCGGCTACCTCGCCGGCGGCATGACGAGCTGGCGCGAGGAGAAGCGCCCGACCGAGAGCCTCGAGCGCATCGACGTCCACGCGCTGCACGAGCGGGCCGACGAGGTCCAGATCCTCGACGTGCGCGAGGAGGACGAGTGGCGCAGCGGGCACATCCCCGGCGCGGTCCATGCGCCCTACCACGACATCGATGCGATCCCCGAGGGCATCGACCCGTCCGAGCCGGTGGCGGCGATCTGCTCGTCGGGGCAGCGCAGCGCCGTCGCCGCCTCGCTGCTGCGGCGCCACGGCGCCGACCACGTCATCCACGTCGCCGACGGCGGCGTCGGCACCTGGGCCGACCAGGGCTGGCCCCTCGAGGGTCCCGAGCCCGCCGACGCGCGGTCGTAGCCGCGCCCGGCGCGCCCGACGAGGCGCGCGAACCTGGCGTGCCGGGCGTGTCGGGCCGCTCGCGTCCTGCAGTACGTTGGACTGGTGGGGACCTTGGGAAGGCGGACGGGCGCCGGAGCGCCCGCGCGAGCGCGCGCGACGCTTCTCGCGGCGGCGATGCTCGCGTGGATCGGCTCGGCGGCGCCTCAGGCGCAGGCCACGACCGAGACGTTCGCGTCCACCGGCGCGGCGCAGACGTGGATCGTCCCGCCGGGGATCACCTCGGCGCGCTTCGACCTCCACGGCGCCCAGGGCGGCACGGCGTTCGATGTCGACTTCGGGGTCGGCGGCCGCGGGGGCCGGGCGACGGCGACGCTCCCGCTCACCCCCGGCGAGACGCTCGAGATCCGCGTCGGCGGCGCCGGCGGGATGACCGGCGGCTTCAACGGCGGCGGCGTCGGCGGGCTCACCACCTACCCGGGCGGCGGGGGCGGCGCGACCGACGTCCGTCGCGGCGGCTCCGCGCTCACCGACCGCGTCCTCGTCGCCGGGGGCGGCGGCGGCAGTGGCGGCTGTTCGGGCCCGGGCGACGAGCCCGATGGCGGCGCCGGCGGCGGTCTCCTCGGCTCCGACGGTCAGCCGGACGTCGACGACGGCAGCTGCGGGAGCACGACGCTCAACGGGAAGGGCGGGACCCAGTCCGCCGGCGGTGCGGGCGGGACCGGCGCGAGCCCCGGGACTCTCGGGCAGGGCGGCGACGCGGATCTCGGGAGCGGGCTCTTTCGCGGCGGCGGCGGGGGCGGCTACTACGGCGGTGGCGGCGCCGCCGGGTCGCACGCGGGGGGCGGCGGCTCGGGCTTCGGGCCCATGGGGACGGTCTTCGAGACCGGCGTCCGCACGGGCGCGGGGCTCGCGACCGTCGTCTACGACTCGCGCCTCGACGTCGCGACGACCGGGACGGGCACCGGCGTCGTCACCTCGGCGCCCGCCGGCATCGACTGCACGACCGGCTCGGCGACCCATCCGACCTGCACGACGCTCGTCGCCGACGGCACGGGCATCACCCTCACGGCGGCCCCGGGGGCGGGCAGCGAGTTCGCCGGCTGGTCCGGCGGCGGCTGCACCGGGACCGCGCCGTGCGCGGTGACGATGGACCAGGCGCGGTCCGTGACGGCGACGTTCACGGAGGTCGTCGTGCCGCCCGCTCCCGTGCCGCCGGCGCCGGTGCCGCCCGCGGCGCCGGCGGTCGTGCCGCCCCCGATGCTCGAGCCGGCGAAGCTCGAGGTCGAGCGCGCGACCGTGCGGCGCGCCGACCGCCGCCTCGACGTCCTCGCGCCGATCAGCGCGCGCGCGTCCGGGACGGTCGACGTCGAGCTCTTCGCGGACGGGCGCGTCGTCGATCTGGGTGATGCCGAGATCGACGCGGTGAACCGCCGCGTGCGGTTCTCGAAGGCGCTCGACGCCGGACAGGCCGGTAGGGGCACCGGGATCGTCCTGCTCACCTACCGCGGCGACCCGGACACCCAGCCGCAGTACGTGCGGCTGCGGGCCGCGTCGCAGAAGGCGGCCCTCACGTCGTCGCGCCCCGTGATCGAGAGCGGTCGCTTGCGCGCGTCGGGCACCGTCGCGCGGCGTGCGAGCGGCGTCGTGCGCGTCGAGATCCTCTTCACGCCGGGGTTCGCGAGCACGCGGACGCTCCGCTTCACGGCGCCGATCGAGGCCGGGGAGTGGTCGCTCGATGAGGCGCTCCCGGCCGACGTGCTCGCGGGGATCGCCGCACGGCGCGGCGTCGTCCACTCGTACGTGTCGTTCACCGGCGACCTCGATGAGCGGATCCGAGGGGAGCTGCTGTCGTACGAGGTGCTCGGGTCGCTGTAGGGAGCGCGCCCGGCGTCGGCACCGGGGCGGAGGCCCACCACCGTGCCGACGCTGGACGCCCGCGACGAAGGCGACTCAGCCGGCTGCCGCCGCCGGCTTGCGCGCCCGCACGATCGCGGACGCGGCGTGTGCATGGACGCGGTGCGTCTCTCGGATCTCGACGTCCGTGAAGCCCGCATCGAGGAGCGCCTTGCGGAAGTCCGCCTCGGTGAGCGCTCCCGCGATGCAGCCCGTGTAGGCGGCGATGTCGCTGCGGGTCGCGTCGTCCATGTCGGGGTCGGCGATGACATCGGACACGGCGAAGCGGCCGCCGGGCCGCAGCACGCGCTGAGCCTCCGCGAGCACTCGACGCTTGTCGGCGGCGAGGTTGATGACGCAGTTCGAGATGACGACGTCGACCGATCCGTCCGGCAGGGGGAGGTCCTCGATGTCGCCCTGCACGAACTCGGCGTTCGCGACGCCGGCCGCTGCCGCGTTCGCGCGCGCGAGAGCGAGCATCTCGTCGGTCATGTCGACGCCGATGGCCCTGCCGTGAGGGCCGACGCGCCGCGCGGAGATGAGGACGTCCGCGCCCGCGCCCGCACCGAGGTCGAGGACGGTCTCGCCCTCTCGCAGGTCGGCGACCGCTGTCGGGACGCCGCATCCGAGCGACGCCCCGACGCTCGCCCCCTCCGTCTCGGCGCCCTCGTAGAGGGCCGCGCCGAAGACCTCGGCTCCCGAGGCGTCGGTCGTGCTCACGGGCCCGCACCCGCACGAGGTGCCCTGGGCGTCCGCGATGGCGCGCGCGGCGGCCGCGTAGGTCTCGCGCACCGCTTCGCGGACGTCGGCCGCGTCGCGTGCGTCCCCGGCCGCGCAGCCGCAGCGCTCGGAGGCGGGCTCGCAGCACCCGGCCGCGTCGGACGGCGTGCAGCAGCTCGCTCGCGCCTCGTCGGAGCAGCAGGAGGACGGCGGGGTCGGCGGGGTGGTCATGTCAGCCATGTGACGAGCTCCTTCGCTGCGTCGGAGGGGACGGAGTAATAGGCCCACCGGTGGCGGCGCTCGACGTCGACGAGCCCCGCGTCGACGAGCTTGCGGACGTGGTGGGCGAGAAGGGACTGCTTCACGTCGAAGAGCGCGATGAGCTCGCACTGGCACACCGGGTCGGGACTGCGCCGCAGGACGTCGAGCACCTCGACCCGGAGCGGCTCGGACAGCGCCTTCGCGACGGTCGCGATCCGCGTGGCGTCGAGACGGGGGTCGACCCCGTGCGACGGCGGGCAGCACGACGCGGCGGGCGGGCACGAGGCGGAGGTCTCGGTCGACAGGCTCATAACAGTGCTCCTTGATATGAGCGTACACGACCGCGCGACCCGCGTGTGCGCATGCTCACGTATGGTACCCCCAGGGGGTATATTGTTCGCCCATGTCCCGAGCCGAGCCCTTCGACCCCGCCAACGCCCTGCTCCACGTCGGCGGCCTTCACTACGCCTCCGAGAAGGCGGTCGTCGAGCGTGCGCTCGGCGGGCGCCCCGGGGTGGTCTCCGTCGACGCGAACCCGGTCGCCCAGACCGCGACCGTCGTCTACAACCCCACGGCCACCTCGGTCGCCGAGCTCCGGACCTGGGTCGAGGAGTGCGGCTACCACTGCGCCGGCCGGTCGGTCCCCGGGCACGTGTGCGACCCGCTGGCCGAGTCCGCGGCGCACGGCGCGGCGGCCGACCACGGCGCCGGCGCGGCACGGGCGGAGGCGGCTCACGGGCACGGCCACGGCGGTCACGCCGGCATGTCGATGGCCGCGATGGAGCGCGACATGCTCCGTCGCTTCCTCGTCGCGCTCGTCTTCACGGTCCCGATCGTGCTGTGGTCGATGGTCGGCACCGAGCTGCTGGGCACCGAGCTCGCGACGCCGTTCGACGTCGACCGCGACGTCTGGCAGCTGCTCCTCAGCCTGCCGGTGGTGCTGTGGGCGTCGTCGATCTTCTTCCGGGGCGCCGTCGTCGCGCTGCGCGCGCGGACGCTCGACATGATGGTCCTCGTCGCGGTGGCGATCGGCGTCGGCTGGGTCTACTCGGTGGCGGCGACGACGTTCATCGAGGGCGAGGTCTTCTACGAGGCCGCCGGCATGCTCGCGACCTTCGTGCTGCTCGGTCACTGGTTCGAGATGCGGGCTCGCGGCGGCGCGAACGACGCGATCCGCAAGCTGCTCGACCTCGCCCCGCCGAAGGCCGTCGTCATCCGCGACGGCGAGCCCGTCGAGGTCCCGACCGCCGAGGTCGTCGTCGGCGACCTGCTCCTCATCCGGCCCGGTTCGAAGGTGCCCGTCGACGCGACCGTCGAGGACGGTGAGAGCCAGGTCGACGAGTCGACCGTGACGGGCGAGAGCCTGCCCGTGAAGAAGGCGGCCGGCGACCCGCTCGTCGGCGCGACGATCAACAAGAACGGGACGCTGCGCGCGCGTGCGACCGCCGTCGGGGCCGACACGGCCCTCGCCCAGATCGTCCAGCTCGTCCAGGAGGCGCAGAGCTCGAAGGCGCCCGGCCAGCGCCTCGCCGATCGCGCCGCGTTCTGGCTCGTGCTCGTCGCCCTCGTCGGCGGGGCGCTCACGTTCGCCGTCTGGCACTTCGTCATCGGGCGTGACCTCCAGGAGTCGCTCCTCTTCGCGATCACGGTCGTCGTCATCACGTGCCCGGACGCCCTCGGCCTCGCGACCCCGACGGCGATCATGGTCGGCACGGGACTCGGGGCCGAGCGCGGCATCCTCTTCAAGCACGCGATGGCGCTCGAAGAGGCGGCGGTCCTCGACACCGTGGTCCTCGACAAGACCGGCACCCTCACGCGCGGCGAGCCGGCGGTCGTCGCCGTGGCGACGACCGGCGGCGACGACGAGGACGAGGTCCTCCGCCTCGTCGCCGCGGCCGAGGGCGACTCGGAGCATCCGCTCGCGAAGGCCGTCGTCGACGCGGCGGCGGCCCGCGGCCTCGCCGTGCCGGCGGTGGAGTCCTTCGAGGCCGTCCCCGGCCACGGGCTGCTCGCCATCGTCGAAGGACGTCGTCTCGCCGTCGGGAACGCACGCCTCCTCGAGCGCGAGGGCATCTCGCGCGCCGAGCTCGCCGAGCGCTCCGACGCGCTCGCGGGCGAGGGGCGGACGAGCGTCCACGTCGCGATCGACGGCCGGCCGGCGGCGGTCATCGCCGTCGCCGACGCGCCGCGCGATACCGCGGCGGCGGCGATCGCCGCGCTGCAGGAGCTCGGCGTGCGGCCGGTCATGCTCTCCGGCGACAGCCGGCCGACGGCGCAGCGCGTCGCTGCCGAGCTCGGCATCGAGGAGGTCATCGCCGAGGTGCTTCCCGCCGACAAGGCCGCGACGATCCGCGACCTCCAGCGGCAGGGGCGCAAGGTCGCGATGGTCGGCGACGGCGTCAACGACGCCCCCGCGCTCGCCCAGGCGGACGTCGGCATCGCGATCGGCACCGGCACCGACGTCGCCGTCGAGACGGCCGATGTCGTGCTCATGCGCTCCGACCCGCTCGACGTCGCCGGCGCGGTCGCCATCAGCCGCGGCACGAGGCGCAAGATGCGCGAGAACCTCGGCTGGGCGGTCGGCTACAACGGGCTCGCGCTGCCCGTCGCCGCCGGCGTCTTCGAGCCGCTCGGCTTCGTCCTGCGCCCCGAGGTCGGCGCGATCTCGATGGCGGGATCGAGCATCATCGTCGCGCTCAACGCGGTCGCCCTCAAGCGGCTGCGGCTGCCGCAGCAAGAGGCGGGCGAGGCTACCCCTCGACCCCCCAGAGCCTCGTCGCGTAGTCCCGCACCATCCGCGTCGCGCTGAACCGCGGGCCGTTCGTGCGCAGCGAGGCCCGCATCATCGCGATCCAGCCCTGCGGGACCCCGGTGGCGTCGCGATCGTGGAAGAGGGGGACGACCGCCTGCTCGAAGAGATCGAGCATCGCCTGGGCGTCGCGCCAGTCGCGGGCGCTGAAGTCCCCGTGGTCCACCGTCCCGTCGAGAGCCCAGCCGTTCTCGCCGTCGTAGGCCTCCCACCACCAGCCGTCGAGGACGCTGAGGTTGAGCCCGCCGTTGGCCGCCGACTTCATCCCGCTCGTCCCGCTCGCCTCGAGCGGCGGGCGCGGGAGGTTGAGCCAGACGTCGCAGCCCTGCGTGAGGAGCGCGCCGATCTCCGTGTCGTAGTCGTCGAGGAAGGTGACGCGGCCGGCGGCGCGGGGGTCGGCGCGGGCGCTGAAGAGCGCCTGGAGCGTGTGCTTGGCGTGCTCGTCGCGCGGGTGCGCCTTGCCGGAGATGATGATCTGCGCCGGCCGCTCGCCGCCGACGACGCGCAGCGCGCGGTCGACGTCGGAGACGAGCAGCGAGAGGCGCTTGTAGGTGGCGATGCGCCGCGCGAAGCCGATCGTCAGAACGTCGGGATCGAGATCCTGCTCGGGCGGGATGACGCGCTCGTCGCCTCGGTGCAGCCGGTTCCACGCGCCGCGCTGCCGGGCGAACCCGACGAGCGCCGCGCGCTGCGCGCAGCGCGCGGCCCACAGCTCCGCCGCGGGGATCGCGTCGATCGGCGCCCACGTCGCCGGGTCGTCGGCGCGGCTCGTCCAGCCCTCGCCGAGGTGGCGGTCGAGGAGCGCGCGCATCGGTCCGCCGAGCCAGGTCGGCAGATGCACGCCGTTCGTCACGTGGCCGATGGGGACGTCCTCGACGGGGCGGTCGGGCCAGAGGTCGCGCCACATCTCGCGGCTCACCTCGCCGTGGCGCTTCGCGACGCCGTTCGCCGCGTGGCTCGTGCGCAAGGCGAGCTGGGTGACGCCGAGCGGCTCGTGCTCGTCGTCGGGCCTCGTCCGCCCGAGCCGGACGAGGCGGTCGACGCCGAGCCCGGACTCGTCGGCGAGCCGTCCGAGCTGCGCGGTGACGAGGCCGTGGTCGTAGGTGTCGTTGCCGGCCGGCACCGGGGTGTGCGTCGTGAAGATCGTCTGCTCGCGCGCGGTGGCGAGCGCGCCGTCGACGTCGTCTCCGGCCTCGCGCCGCGCCCGGACGAGCTCGAGCGCCGCGAGCGCGGCGTGGCCCTCGTTGAGGTGGACGAGCCGCGGGTCGAGGCCCATCGCGCGGAGCGCCCGGATCCCGCCCGCGCCGAGGAGCGCGTACTGCGCGAGCCGGATCGCCTGGTCGCCGTCATAGAGCCGCTGGGTGATCCAACGAGCGGCCGGATCGTTCTCGGGACGGTCCGCGTCGAGGAGGAACAAAGGGACGGAGCCGACGTCGAGGCGCCAGATCTGCGCGACGACGTCGCGGTCGCCGATCGGCACGGTGATGAGCAGCGGCTCGCCGTCGGCGCCGGTGACCCGCGCCATCGGGAGGATCGCGGGGTCGATCGTCGACCACCAGTCGTGCTGCCAGCCGGAGGCGTCGGTGCGCTGGTGCGCGGCGCCCTGGCGGTAGAGCAGGCCGACGCCGACGACGGGGAGGCCGAGGTCCGCGGACTCCTTGAGGATGTCGCCGGCGAGGACGCCGAGGCCGCCGCCGTAGCTGCGGAGGCTGTGGTGGATCGCGAACTCCGCGCAGAGGTAGGCGACCGGGTCTGCCGGCACGGGGAGCGGCGGGACGGCGGCGCGCTTGGCGAGCTCCGCGATGCGCGGGCCCAGCTCGGGATGCTCCGCCGCCGCGAGGAGGCGCGCGAACGGCGCCTCGCGGAGGAGTCGGATGGGGTTGTGGTGCGAGGCCTCCCACCGCTCGGGGTCGATCGCTCCCATGACCGCGAGGGCCTCGTCGTCCCACGACCACCGCAGGTCGTAGGCGACGTGGGCGAGCCCGCGCAGCGGCTCGGGCACGCGCTGAGCGAGGTCGTCGGCGCACGCGGCGAGGTCGCGCGCGCCCGCGGGTCGTCTCTCCGGAGCGTCGGCCATAGGGCTCCACTTTCCCGTACCGGCGCTTCCTGCACCATGTCCGCGCCGATGAGGGCGGTGCGTCGGCGTCGCAACGCCCTCATCGGCGGCGTGCGGAAGTGGGCGTCCCTCGGGCTCAGAGCTGCTTGCCGAAGTCCTCCTGGCCGACGGGGTGCTGGACGAACTCGCGCAGGGCGGACTTGCCGTCGCCGACGAGCGGGTCGCCGTGGGCGAAGAGCAGGTGCTCGAAGTCGCGCTCGAGAAGGCCGGTGAAGGCGTCCATGAGACCGGCCTTGACGCGGTCGGGCTCGTCGCCGAGGAGCTCGTCGGGGAAGAACCCGAGAGCCTCCCCGTACCGGTTGAGGCCGTCGGCGAGCGCGATCGCGCCGCCGCCCGCCTCGATGAGGAGCGCGCCCTCGTCGTCGGAGAGCTTGCCGATGTGGATCGCGGTGACGCCGGGTGCGACCTCGTCGCCGTCGTCGAACGTCGAGATCTCGCTCTGCGCGCCGCCCTGCTCGCCGATGTGCTCGGCGGCCTCGCGGGACGCGCGCACCGGGATCCCGAGCTCCTCGGCGAACACCATCGCGTCACGCAGGTGATGACCGCTCGTGAGGACGATCTGATGCGGGCGGGCGGGCAGCTCGTCGAGTCCCCGCTCGGGGACCTTCGGGTCGATGACGATCCCCGCCGGCTCGATGAGGTACGAGCTCACCTCGGCGCCGATCGGCTCGTGGAACGTCTTCCAGTGATGGATGCCGGGAGCGATCTCCTGCACGCGCGTCCCTCCTCGTCGGGGTGGGGTGGACGGTTGGGCGGCCGCTACCCGGGCGTGGTGGCGGCGATGCGCGGTGGCGAGCGCTTCGGCGGGCGCTCGAGCCCCCGTCGCGCTGTGGCTCGGTCCGCCGGGGGAAGGCCGCCGGGCGCGAGAACTCGAGGGCGGTCCCCATGCGGCACGGTCTGGGTTCTCGCGGCAGGCCGGGGGCGTGAGGGGTGCCCTCGTGCCCGGCTGGATACACTCAGGCCTCCCTCGGGGGAGTGAGTTAAGGGCTATGCGCACGGTCTCCAAAACCGTGAATCTGGGTTCGAATCCCAGCTCCCCCGCTGCGTTCGCGGCGCCGCGGCGGCGCCGCGGACCGCGCGGATAGGGTGCGCGCATGTCCGGCTCCGCGATCTTCGCTCCCGGCGCGCTCGACGGGCGAGTCGCGCTCATCACCGGCGGCGGGACGAACCTCGGGCTCGCCGCCGCCCACGAGCTCGCCCGCTGCGGCGCGCACGTCGTCGTCGCGGGTCGGCGCACCGAGGTCCTCGAGGAGGCGGTCGGCCGGATCGGGCACGACGCGACGTGGATCGACGGCGACATCCGCGAGGACCGCGGTGCGCGGCGGATCGTCGACGCCGTCGTCGAGCGTCACGGGCGCATCGACGCGCTCGTCAACAACGCGGGCGGTCAGTACTTCGTGCCGGCCGAGGAGCTCGCGCCGAAGGGCTGGTCGGCGGTCGTGCGGCTCAACGTCGGCGGGACGCTGCGGATGATGGAGGCCGCCGTTGACCGCGCGCTCGGACCGGGCGGGATGGCGATCGTCAACGTCACCGTGAGCTCGCACCAGGGCATGCCGGGGATGGCGCACACCGGGGTCGCGCGGGCGGCGGTCGAGCAGGCCGGCCGGGAAGCGGCCCGTCGCTGGGCGGACCGCGGGGTGAGCGTCGTCGCGGCGGCGATCGGCAGGTTCGAGACCGAGTCGCTCGCGAAGTACCCGGGCGCGGTGACGCGCGAGATCGCCGCGAGCGTGCCGCTGCAGCGCCTCGGGCGGATGGAGGAGTTCGCCCAGCTCGTCGCGCTCCTGGTCTCACCGCTCGGCCGGCGGCTGAGCGGGAGCGTCGTCACCCTCGACGGGGGCCTCGACAACTGGTTCGGCCCGTGGCCGCCGGCGTCGATCCTCGACGAGACGGGAGAGGTGCCGACCGAGGAGAGGCGCCCGGCCGGCTGAGGTGCGTCAGGAGTCGCGGTCGTCCCGGCTGTCGGCGGCCGCGCTGGAGGCGGGCTTGACGCTCGGCGCGGGGCTCGCGGACTGCGCGGGGCGCGGGAGGGGGGTGACGGTCGGGTAGGAGTAGCGGTGCGTGTTCATGGCTCTGTGGACAACAACGCGTCCATCGCCATGAAGTTACGCTCGCGCAGCGACTCCTGCGGCATCGACCGGCGAGGGTCCCGATCGGGGTCTTCCTTCCGTGGATCTTCCAGAGGAGCGGAGCCGGCCACCCTTCGGGGCGGGTCCGCTCGCGACGGTGATCCCGGACCTCCTGTCCGTCACCGACTGCTTCGCCGCCGCGCTTCTCGCCGTCGTCGGGCGACGGGGGAGCGGCGGCGACGGCCGGCGGCCGTCAGTCGTCCGACCGACGCGATCGCTCGGCGGTCGTCTCGCCGGAGGACTGCTTCTTCTCCGGGGGCGCCACTGTCGCGACTGTCTGGACGGGGCGGGGGTGGGGGATGACCCTGGGGTAGCTGTAGCGATGGCTGCTCATGTCTGTGGTCACACAACGCGGATACCCGGGTCGAGTTCCGGGAAAGGTGAACCGCGAAGTCGTTCAGCACTGTTGAACAGCGCCCGCGCGGGTGTGGTCGCTCGCCCTTTTGCGTCCGCCGGTGGGCGGGGGCGAGGGTGGCGGACGTCACCCCGCCGGGTAGCGCTCGGATCATGAAGCTGCTTCTCAAAGCCGAGTTCCCGCTCATCATCGCGTCCGGCATCGTCGGCCAGAAGATCGCCGCGAAGCTGTGGACGGCCGCGTTCGACAGCTCGCCGCCCGACACCGCGCAGAAGGACGTCAGCTGGGCGATGCTCCTCCCCGCCGCCGTCCTCGAGGGCACGCTGTACAAGCTCGCGCGCATGGGTCTCGACCGCAGCCTCCGCGTCGCGGTCGCGCGGTCCGAAGGCACCTGGATCGGAAAGACCGGCGAGGGCGAGTGAGCCGGGCCGGATCGGTCCACCCTCCCGTCTCCGGACGTGCCCGGGATCTTTCTCGCTGAGCGAGAGAGATCTGGGTGCGCGAGAAGCCCGCGACGTGCAGGCCTTTCCTCAGAGCGGGCGACCGGGCTCGAACCGGCGACATTCAGCTTGGAAGCGGTGTGCCTTCCGTCCAGAGCGCTTGTCCAAGGGCTCTGAAGTATGCGATAGAGCCCTGTTTTACGCCGTTTTCGGCTCGAGCGCTACCCATAGCGCTACCCACGGCGGCGAGCGCTACCCAGCGCTACCCACGACCGAGAGGCGCAGTACAGTGCTCCCGTGGCGCATGCTCCCGACACCCCGGTTCCGTACTTCCTGAGCGCCCGGTCGGGGCCGACGGGCGAGGTCTTCTGGGAGGTCGCGTGGCGCCATCGCGCGGGCGACGGGACGACCCGTCAGGTCAAGCGCCGCGTCGGGCGCGCGTGGATCGAGCCGGACGGCGAGGGCGGCTGGGTCAAGCGGCGTGGACGCACTCCGTCGACGCACCTCGACCGCAAGGGCGCCACGGTCGCCGCCGACGCGCTCGTCCAGCGAGTCGACGCCGAGCTGCGCGAGGCCGGGGACCGCTACCGCAACCGGCCCGTCACGTTCCGAGAGCTCGCGCACGCGTATCTCGAGTGGCTCGAGCTCGTGCGCGGAGCCAAGCCGTCGACGGTGCGCGCCTACCGCTACACGCTGGCCGAGCCCGGCACTCCCCACCGGCGGGGAGGGGGCAAGGCGACCGGCATCATCATGCGCCGTCTCGGCGACCGCCCTGCAGTCGACGTCACGACCCGCGAGGTCGAGGCCGTCCTCAACGCGGTCGCCCGCACCGGCGTCGGGCCGCGCACGGTCAACTACCACCGCCAGCTCATCCGGACGATCTACGGCTACGGCACCAAGCCATCGACGTTCAACCTGCCGCGCAACCCGGCCGTCCACGCCGACAAGCGTCGCGAGCCCGCGGAGCAGCCGCTCGACTACTACTCGGTCGAGGAGGTCGAGGCTCTCGCCCGCGCGATGGCCGAGGGCAAGCACCGCGACGCCGCGGCGCACGCTCGGATCACGGACGAGGACGAGCTGACCTGGCGCGCGATCGAAGATCGTCAGGACGGTGAGCTCGTGCGCGTCGCCGCGTACACCGGCCTGCGCCGCGGCGAGCTGCTCGCGCTGCAGTGGCGCGACGTCGACTTCGCCGGCAGCAAGGTCACCGTCCGCCGGGCCGTGAGTGGGGGAGAGGTCGCCGACTCGACGAAGTCACGCCGCGCGCGCGAGGTCGGCCTCTGCGCCCAGGCCGCGGGCGCCCTCGACCGCGTCTCGCAGCGCGGCGACTTCACGGAGCCCGACGACTTCGTCTTCGCCTCGCGCGTCGGCGGTCGCCTCGACGGGCCGGCGTTCTACCGGCGCTTCGTGAGGGCTCGCGACGCCGCCGGCCTGCGACCGCTGCACGTCCACCACCTGCGCCACACCTTCGGCTCGCTGCTCGTCGCCGCCGGCATCGACCTCGCGACCGTCCAGGCCGCGATGGGCCACAGCTCGATCACGACGACGAACCGCTACCTCCACGCCCGGCCGGCGCACGAGGTCGCGGACAAGTTCACGGCGGCGTTCGCGACGGGGGATGCGCGGGGTGCGGTCGGAACGGTCGGTGCGCGGGGCTGACGTCTTTCCCGGGCGGGTCCGCTGACCGCGACCACGTGCAGCGCTCGGGTGCCAGGGTGAGCGATGGCGGCAGACTGGAGGCACGAACCGCGCAGCGCGTGCGTGCGACACATGTCGCCGTAGGGTTCGTTACTGCACTCTGGCGCCCCGCCAGTGCGGAACTCCAACGCTTGACGCGCTTGCCGGACGAGCGTACGGTCGATGGCCGAGTCCACGTCGATGGCGGTCAGCGCGCTGCTGAGACGAGACCGCATGCGCCGATTCCTCCTGATTCCCATCATCGTCGTGGTAGCCGCGACGGCCGGAATTGCAGTCGCGAGCACGGTCGCAAGCGGATCGCCAGACCCCAGCGAGAAGAGCGCCGTCAGCCCGGCTCGCGGGTCGGATCCCGCAGCCTCGGCCACGATCCCGGCCCCGAGCGGTCTCGGAGCGGTCGGCGTAGCGGGGTTCTCCGACACCAGCGGCCGACGCTGCGCGACCTATGGCCGGGCCGTCGATGGCGTCGTCGGTGGTACCTCACCCGACGGCTTCGTTCCGGCCCCGCTGGCGGAGACCGGGATGTGTCTCGACCACGAGGTGGTTGCTTTCTCGCGAGCCCAGCTATTCGACAACCCCGCAACCCCCGAGACCGACGAGAGCGAGACGATTCTCTGGGGCGTCGCGAGTGATCGCGTCGAGGAGGTCCGGCTCGGCTCTGCAACGGCGGCGCCAGCCGACGACGGGACGTTCATCCTCGGCCTCGGGACCGATGCGACCGTCGAGCTCATTCTCGAGGCGGCGCTCAACGACGGCTCGGTGACGACGATCGAGGTCCCCGCGCTGCCGAAGCTCCCCACGCTGGACGAGTTGAGGCGGAATGCCCCGACCGACGGGCAGCATGAGTCGCACCCCTAGCGTGGCGTTATGACCCTCGCGACGGACTCGGTGCCCGCGTCGTGAGAGTGGTCGGTGTAGATCTCGATGGCGTGGAGATCGACGGGCGTCTCGTCCCGGGCCACGCGGCACCGGGGCGAGGGTGCAGGAGAGCTGCCCATCATGAGCGACATGGCGGCGGTTGTCGGGCATGCGGTCCCGCGGCCGCGAGCGCCTAACCGGCCTTCTTGAACTCCTCGCAGCCCGAGACCTTGATCGCGTAGTCGGACGGCGCGACGTTCAGCACGACCGGTCCGCTCGTGTTCTCGTTGGTGATGATCGAGTCGATGTTGCCTTCGAGGTCGTTGAGTCGCTCGTAGTAGCAGTTGCCCGACGTGGCCTCTTGCGCCCGGTAGGTGCCGGGGTTGATGTCCTCGCCCACGATGTACGTGCCGTCCCCGTCGAATGAGTTCTTCTTGATCTCCGCTCGCACGCCCGCGGCCTCGTTGCGGAGGTCCTTGAGTTCGGACTGGACGCCGTCGCGCTTCTCGCGCGTATTCGTGAGCGACTCCTTCACGCCCTCGCGATCCTTTCGCAGCTCGGCGACCTCGCCCTCGATCTTCTCGCGCTCGGATTCGGCGTCCTTAGTCGCAGTCTCCCGGATGGTCTTCGCCTCGTTGCGGGCGTTTGCGATGATCCGGGTCGCCTGCTCCTTTGCTTCGTCGAGCGTGATCTGCGCCTCGTCGTCGCCGCACCCTGCGGCCATGAGCGCGCTTGCGGAGAGGAGCACTGCCACGACCCGTCGCATCACTCGCCGTCCTTCTTCGAACGCAAGAGAATCGTCGTGTCGTCGCTCACGCACTCGCCGGCAGCCGGGCTCTGCTCGACGACCGTCCAGTTGCGATCGAGGATCAGCATGCGCCCTTGACCCGTCGCGTCCTCCTCGTCAAGGATGTAGAGACCAGCGGCCTGCATCGTGTCCTGGGCGAGCTGATGATCCTCACCCTCGACATCGGGGACGGTGATGCAGTCGCCACGCCCGCTCGACGAGGCGACGTCCGGTTCGACCTCCTCGACGTCTGACTCGGGTGCGGCCTCTGGGGCAGCCTCGCTGGTGGGGTCGGCGATCGGGGCCGCCTCAACGGTCTGGACGACGGTTTCCGTGACGGCAGCCGTGTCGTTCTCCTCGCCGCACGCGGCGACGGCAAGAGCCAGGAACGCCGCGCAGCTGAGGACGATCGCTCGCGTCATCGGAACCTCCCAAGAGTGGACAGGTGCCAAGTAACCGCACCCACCGGGCGATTGCAACCCTTGTCGCGGTATTTCAGTTCCTGAGCTATGTGCGCGGTCGTCCTTGAAGATCAGGGCCCGCGCTCAGCGCATAGGCCGATGCCGTGCGGCGCTCTCTGCTTTCTCAAGGGCTCATGGGCTGGGGTGGCTGGGCCTTCAGTCACAGTTCCGCGAGGACCTCTGTCCACCTGTCGAAGCATTCGGGCGCATCTTCGGGAGCCGCCACGACCTTCACGCCGACGGTGACATCAGGGTTCGTCGCGACTGTGTCTCCAGCGCTGGCGTACAGGTCGATCTCCTGCGGACCAATCAGAATGACGGCGGCGCCGCACGCATCGCTTGAGTCGGTGGAGCCCGGGAGCCCGTAGGACAGCCCATTGTCGAACTCGACGATGCCGGTGCGCGCGAGGACCTCTTCTGTTGTGTACTGAGGCTCCTCGGGTCGCGGCGGACGCTGGATGTCTGCCTCCGAGCCAGCCTGATTGTCCCCGTCACTGCCGCAGCCGGCGACCAGCACCGCGGTCAGCGCGGAGGCCACGAGGGCCCGCCTTGTCTGCGCGCGAACCATGAACCGCACGCTGCCAGATCACGGATCACCCGTGCAACCGGCGCAGGCCACTATGTCCGTTTGGCATCCCGGCCCGATGGCACTAGCGTCGCGGCATGCTCGATCTCTCGCGTTTGACCAATCGCGAACTGCTCGACGCTTGGACCGGCAGCCTCGACATCCTGCACGAGCGCGGGGTCATCCGCACGTACAACAACCCGATCGGCGACATCGCCGAGGAACTGGTCGCCCGCCACTATGGCGGCACCCGCGGCGCCTTCGCGCAGGCTGCCTGGGACGTCGCCGTGGGGGACGATCTTCTTCAGGTCAAGGCGTGCCGTCGAACAACGCCGAAGACGAGTCTCGGGTTCTCGCCGATACGGCATCAGGACGGCTATACCGCGCTGATCCTCGTCGTTTTCACCGCGCACATGCACGTCGAGCAGGCATGGCGGATCCCGCGCGGGACCGTCAACGAGCTCGCTCGATTCAACGCGCACGTCAACGGCTGGAAACTTCGGCTGACCCGCGATCTCAAGGCGCGCCCGGAGGTTGAGTCGATAGAGCTCTCGCATCATGGGATCGACGCCCCGAGCGCATCTCCTTCGTGAGGAGGTGCCGCAGCTGACACGGGTGCAGCTTGAGTTCTGAGCTTCGGTGATGCCGGCACCGACGGCCGCCGGCATCGACCGCGACCGTCCCAGGCCGCGATGGGCCACAGCTCGGTCACGACGACGAACCGCTACCTGCACGCGCGGCGGGCGCACGAGGTGGCGGACAAGTTCACGGCGGCGTTCGCGACGGGGGATCCGCGGGGCGCGGTCGCGGCGGGCCCTCGCGGTGGCGCAGGGGCGTCAGGGAGCGGGCGAACTCTCGATGACCGCCCCGTGCTCGCCTGCGGTCACGTGCCTCGGGAGGGGCTGCCCGACTCGAGCTCGACGATGGGGTCGAGCAGGCCGTCTGCCTCCCACGCCCGATTGCGAGCGGATTCCGAGAGGCGGATGAGGATCCCGTCGTTCTCGAGTTCTGCGATCGCGGTGGCGACCGCCGGCTTGGTTCGGCCGGTCGCTACGACCGCGACCGGCACCGTGACGATCGAGTGGGCCGGCAGCGCGTCGATCAGGCTCCACGCGGCGGCGTCCACGCGTGGACTACTGCTCTGCGCGTCGCCATCCTTTCCCTCACGGCTTCGCTAGGAAAGGAAAGCGCGCATCCTTTCCTAACCGGTCGCTCGGGCAAGCATGCGCCAACGCCGAGGCTCCCTCGCTGCGACGCGTGCCACCCTCGTCCAGCGACCACCCAGCGGCCGCTCCGCCTCGCGCGCAGTTCCAGCATGGCGTCCACCGAGCGAATACGACCTCGGCCGAATTCCTCGGCGGCTACCGGCCTACGAGCTCGCCCTCGACGATCTCGCGCACGACCTGCTCGTCGTCGTCGCTCGCGTGCCGCTCGCGCCCGGCAACGCTTGAGCGCAGCTTCGCGTTGAGGCGCGCGATGAACGTCGCGTTCTCGGCATCGTCGACGGTCTCGCCGAGGGCCTGCTTCCACCAGCGCGCCACCTCCGCCCAGCTCCACACGAGCGTCTTGTGGTTGATCGCGGCCAGGGCGGGGGGGAAGGACCCCGGGCCGCGCTGGCCGGCGATGTACAGACGCACGCTCTCGACGCTGCGCCCGGCGCGCTCGGCGATCGCGGCCTGTGAGACGAGGTCGTCGGGTTCGACCCGCAGCAGGTGGAACCCAGGCAGCGTCGTCCGAAGCGCCTGCGCGGCAGATGCGACCGCCCTGCCGAAGGACGGCGCCTCGCGGTCGAAGTCGGCGATGAACGTCCCGTCGGGGGCGGGCCCCGAGAAGGTCCCGTCGTCGCAGCCCGCGTCGACCAGCGCGTTGAGGAACGGCTCGAGCGACGGTTCGCTCATCTGGAAGACGAGGGTGAAGCTGTGCTCGGTCATTTGTGCGGGCATCGATCGACGTAACGGCGGATCTGCTTGGCGTGGTTGCCGGCGTTCTTCGGCGTGCTCCAGACGTACAGCGGCTTGGGGCACCAGTCCTCGGGATCGCGACTCGGGCACCTCACGATGCCCCAATGGCCGACCCCGTCGCGGACCTCGAAGCCCTTCGCCTCGGCGTACCTGAGGGCGGCTTCGATCTCCGGCTTCGGGTGTCTGTTTCTCACGGTAGTCGGTGGCGTTGGAAAAAGTCAACAGTCAGGTGGACCGATGGACGGCGACGCACGGTAGACCGCGGCCTGGACGGGACGACCGCGCGCCGGAGACGCGCCACGACGGCCGCTTGCGCCGGGTGTGACTGCGGCCTACCGTGAGGGGGCGCGACCGATGCGAAGCGATCATCCACGCGTGGAGACGACCATGAGCAACACGCCTGCAGCCGATGTCCTTCAGGAGGTCACGGATCATCACATCGCCACCGGCGAGCTGCTCGTGCCTGACGGCGCACTGTTCGTCGACGCGGGCACTTCCCGTGCCGGGCAGAGCATCGCCGAGGCGATGGACGAGGGACGTCCGGTCGTGCTAGTCACCGCTGACGGCAACTGGCGCGTCATCCCCGCCCCGAGTTCAGCCGCCGGCTGACCGCGGTGCCCGAGTACCTCGCGGTCTACGAGCGCGACGCCGACGGCTGGGGCGTCTACCTGCCCGACCTCCCCGGCTGCGTCTCCGTCGGCGCGACCCGCGAGGAGGCCGAAGCCGGATCCGCGAGGAGGATGTCCCGTTCGCCGTGGAACTTCTCGGCGGCGGTCCTGGGGTTCAGTG